>NZ_JVIQ01000039.1:0-319 GCF_001072745.1 Streptococcus sp. 400_SSPC
GATGAATGATTTTTCTGGTACGAATGTAACTGTTCCATCTGGAGCTACTGTGTAAGTTCCTTCACCTGGAATTGTCTTCGTTGTTGAACCATCTTCGAATGTTGCAGGTGTATCATCATCCATTGGAATGTTTGGATTGCCTTCTGTAAACTTAGGCTTACCTGTCTGAGTTTGGCCTTGTTTATCTGTTGAAGTTACATCCTCTGCACTTGGAACAACTGGAGTAATCTTAGGTGTGTAAGTTGTTTCAGCTGGGGTACCGTTGGCATCCTTCGCTTGAACCTTAACGGCAACGACTTCACCTGAGTATGTCTTATCT
>NZ_JVIQ01000040.1:0-6189 GCF_001072745.1 Streptococcus sp. 400_SSPC
CCCTACTCAACTGTGCGGAGGTGGGACGACGAAATCGAATTCTAACGAATTACCGATTTCTGTTCCACTCTCTTTTACCATACAGATTCCCTCCGGTCAGGACCAGAGGGAATCTTTTTATTCACCAATTTCTTGGTTAAATTTATAAAAAGTACGTTTATAGATAGAAACAGTTGCAAGAGCTCCTATAGCTGCAATGAGAAGATAAATCACACTAGCAATCAAGGTGGTGAAGGCCACAGCGGATAGATAGAAAGCAAAACCTATCAGAATCAGCATAACGATAATAAAGACGAAGATCAATAATCCTCTCAGGGCAGCATTTCCTCTATTACGGTTCATCAGATCCGTTACAGTCGACCAATTGGTCGTTAAAAGCTTGTAGTCACGTCTAAAAGCGATCACACTCAAACTCAAACTGGTCAAAAACCAAATCAAAAGCATAGCTAGAAGGGAGAGAGGATGGACCCCAAAGTAGCAAGATACCCCTACTAAGAGCACGATCGGTAAAGCAGACTGAACTGAAAAGAGGATCCAAAATTTCTTCAAACAATAGCGTTTAAAGTCAATCGGAAGGGCACGAAGATAAGCGAAATTTTCCCGTTCCAAGGAGATCCCAATACTGGTCAAGCTTTCCACAGAGTTGAAAACTCCAATCATAAAAGCAATCAACGATAAAGGAAGCAGATATTGGGGCGTGAGGTAGTTTTCAATTTGGAAGGAAGCTCGCGATGCTCCTAAAAACAAGCCAAATGTGAACAGATAAGGGAAAATCGCCATCATGAAGATAACCTGGGTCAGCAAGGTACCATCACTCAGAAGCCGTTTATGGTAGGAAACGGTAAAGCGATGAAAGGCCTTCTGATCTCCTAGCTTCATCTGACTGACCCGCTCCTTAACCGCATGACTAGAAGAAACCTCAAGGGCAGCATCATAGAAATGAGGCAAGACCTGACTTTTGACCAGCCAAAGGAGAACTGCTAGAACCAATACCCAAGCCAACATCCCCACTAGTGCAGCTGAATCCAAAGGATTCAAGATAAAGGTATGGAAGACCTCTATCGGAGGAAAAATGCTGGGTTGAGTGACCAAATCACCAGCTACCGAGTGCTCTGATTGGAGCATATTGATATAGAGATAGGCTCCAATGGAAATGAGACTACTCAATCCAATGATGAGGTTAGACACCAAACTGGTGTGCTTCTTAAAGACAGCTGATTTGGTAATCAGATGGGATAGGAACAAGGTGCCTAAAAAGAGGATGGAGAGGAGAATCATGGCACAAAGAAGGCCAAGAAGGAGCCCCACCAAAACATTTCCCCCTGCTTGAATAGGAAGAATGATGAAATAACTGATCATTGGAAGCAGGGCCATCAAGAGCACTAAGATGACCGAAATACTCTTTCCTGCAATCACTTCTGCATCCGAAAAGGCATAGGGACGATAAAATTGTAAATCCTTGCTTTCGTAAAAGACATTGTAAAAACTCATCAAGCCTTGGGATATGGCTAAGAGCGCAAAGAGCGTAATCATATTGACAAAGGGACCTGGGCTAGAGACAAAATCATTGGCACTAGAAAGTATCCCAAAAAGGAAGAGATAAAGGAGACCGATAAATATATAGGTCCGAATGGACTGTGCGGAAACATTGACCTTCCTAGTCGGATCCTTTTCCTGCTTCTTTCTAAATTTCGCTAATTGGGCAGGCTGAGTCGCATAGATAATGTTGACATCGACTAGGCGACGAACCATTTTAAGACGCATCTGGACTCACCTCTTCTCTTCGACCAGCCAATCCAAGATAAATGGACTCTAGGCTTTGTTCTGGGTGTTGTCCCTTTAATTCCTCGATGGTGCCATAAAAGATGAGGTTCCCCTTCTTCAGGATGGCAATCTTATCACAGAGTTGCTCTGCCACTTCGAGGACATGGGTAGAGAAGATGACAGTGTTGCCCTTATCCGCATGCTCCCGCATCATCTGCTTCAAATCGTAAGAGGCTTGGGGATCCAAACCAGTCATGGGCTCATCTAGAACCCAAATGTCTGGATCAGATAGAAGAGCCCCGATGACAAAGACCTTTTGGCGCATCCCATGAGAGAAGGACTCGATAACCTCATAACGATGACTAGCAAAGTCAAACAGATGCAACAACTGCTCCAAGCGGTCATCACATTCCTGCTGGCTCATATCATAAGAAGTAGCGACCAACTCCCAAAATTCATTGGCCGTCAAACGAAGGAAGAGATCTGGCGAATCGGCTACATAGCCGATTTTCTTCTTTATTTCCAAGCGATTGCTATAGAGGTCCTTCCCATCTACTAAGATTTTACCAGTAGTTGGGGTGATGACACTGACCAGACTCTTAATGGTCGTTGATTTCCCGGCTCCATTATGGCCGATCAAGCCGACAATTTGCCCATCTTCAATGGTTAAGTTCAAATGGTTCAATGCCAGTTGACCATCATAATCCTTGGTGACTCCTTGAAATTCAATCATAGATTCTCCTTCTCCTATTCCACTTCCCTAATGAAAGAAAGTGGTTACTTATTTTGCCTATATTTTAGTCCTCTTTTCCTCATTTGTCAATGGAAAACTTGAGTATTAAAGCAATTCTTCAAAACGGTAGAGAAGGCCAAATAGATAGTTAGGGATGGTCTCCAGGAGATCCTCCCTAAAGACCCGCTCCCCTCTTTGATGGAGCTCCTTTCCCCAAGGCCCCAAATTGACTGCTGGCACTTGAATCTGGGCAATTTTTTCCAGATCCAACTCGTAGACTTGAGAAGGGATCGCCAAACTATCCAAGACGACCTGATAGCTTGCTAGGTCTCTCTCCAAGGCACAATAACTGGTGTCACAAATGCCCATGAAGTATTCCTCCACCTTCAGGGTCAGGCCGCGTTTTCCTAAATAATGGCGGTAATCATCCACCAGGGTGCCAATTTTAAGACTGGTATTTGGTAAAGAGCGACAGTTCATGGATGGGTAATAGGGTGGTGCAAAGCCAATAACGACCAATGGAGTCTTCTCCGCTAGGAAGTCTAAGTAAGCTTGGATCTGCTGGATGGCAATGGCCTGATAGCTGACTCCAGTTAAGAAAGCTTGGTAGGCCCTTTGCTCACATTGCTCTTGGAAGTTTGAAAAGCCTTCCTTCTTTTGGCAACGATCCAGCAATTCTTGATAGCTGATCACCCATGGCTGAGCTATCAAATGTTCTTGTCCCGCTTGGTCCTGGAGGGACAGGTATTTGACATAAAACTCATCAACCGCTTCCTGGCTCAACTCCTTGATGCGTTGCAGCAATTCCTGAGGGGTCTTTTTCAGATGCAGCACACTGAAATAGCCAGCAGCGTAGAGGACCGTCGATACATCATACTGGTCCTTCAAATCCCTCAGATAAGACCAAGAAGGAAGAGGAGACTGCTCACCCAGCGCTTGGTCGGATAGGTCTGGATGGAGATCCAATTTCGATGCGACTGCGATTAGGAGAGAGAGGGCGTTGATTCCCTTGAGAGGCTCCTTCATATGGGATAAGACCCCCTGGGCCACGACGACTGGCATGAGCTTACCGACCGTTCCAATGTGTAGGACCTTCTCCTTGTCACTAGTAGCTTCAAAGGGTTCTGAATCGACCGCTAAGACATAGTCCAAGTCAAACTCTTCTTTTAACTGACAAAGCAAACCTAATGCTCCTCTCATCCCACGTGAATAGGACTCCTCATCTCCCACAGATAGGTAAAGGAGGTTGACCTGACCCCCTTCTGGATCGGAGGCGTAGGCTCCTAAGACACCCAGTTGGAGTGCCAAGGCCGCCTTCATGTCACAAGAACCTCGTCCAAATTGCCATTGGCCAGAATCTAGGTCCTCCTGCATTTCTGATCGAAAATCAATGCCCTTCAAGGCTTGAACCAGCGCCTCGGAATCCAAAGCTATAGGGGCTAGGGGACCGTAATCTTCTAGATCTACCGTATCGTGGTGGTGAAAAAGGATCACTGTCTTTTTCTTGCCCTTATCGACCAAGGCCCAATTGACACTGCGATGGAGATGGTCATTGGGAAGAGGGTAGCGACCAAAGTGCTGGGGGTGACTCTTAAAATATGGAATAGACCCAATTCGTTGTTCTAGATAGTCTTCTATCTCCCTTTCTGTCTCGGTATTGGTAAAGCTCGGTATGGACATTGCCTCATGAAAAATGATGGCGATTTGTTCTTGGAAATGTTCTATGGATCTCAATGGAAGCCTCCTTTAAGTAATAATAGATATCTCTCCTAGAATGAGTCTATAAGACCTGAATTCTGGGACTTTCAACCAGCATTCAAACAGAATAACAACTAAACTGACAGCAGAGAACATCCTACAGACATTCCCTCCTGTCAATCAAATGATGGAGACACTTTTTCGACTGATAACCCCTTCTTAGACAGATTGAGCCAACTTGAACAAAATCGAAAAAATAGTTCCTATTCATGAGGGCAAATTCCCCATTTTTCTCATGCGAGAGCTCGTTTCCAGCCCATTTATCCTTAATCCAATAAAGACAGCGTTTTCGAGAGTGCAAACCTTTGCCCTATCCTGTCATTTTTGGTAAAATAAGGCATTATTCACGAAAGATGAGAACAAAATGGAAAATCAAACCTTAATGCAATATTTTGAATGGTACTTACCCTCAGATGGCCAACACTGGTCCCGCTTAGCTGCAGATGCTCCTCACCTGGCAGATTTGGGCATTCGTAAAATCTGGATGCCACCTGCTTTTAAAGCGACATCTGCCAATGATGTCGGCTATGGCGTCTATGACCTTTTTGACCTTGGAGAATTTGACCAAAAAGGGACTGTCCGCACCAAGTATGGATTCAAAGAGGACTACTTGCAAGCCATTCAGGCCTTAAAAGAAGCTGGAATCCAACCTATGGCTGATGTGGTCCTCAACCATAAGGCAGCAGCCGATGGTTTAGAAAAATTTGAAGTGGTCGAAGTGGACCCTAACGATCGGACCATCGTCTTGACTGAGCCTTTTACTATCAAAGGCTGGACAAAATTTACCTTTGATGGTCGAAATGGAGCCTACAATGACTTCCACTGGCACTGGTACCACTTCACCGGTACCGACTACGATGCTTCCCGCAATAAAAGTGGGATCTACCAGATCCAAGGGGACAACAAAGGCTGGGCTCAGGATGATCTGGTCGACAGCGAAAACGGAAACTACGATTACCTCATGTACGCTGATATCGACTTTAAACACCCAGAAGTGGTCGAAAACCTCAACCAATGGGCTGAATGGTTTATTAAAACAACTGGGGTGCAAGGCTTCCGACTAGATGCGGTCAAACACATTGACTCCTTCTTTATGAAGAACTTCATCCAGCAAATCACAGACAAATATGGAGACGATTTCTATGTATTTGGTGAGTTTTGGAACGGGGATGAACAAAGCAACAATGACTACCTATCTAGCATTGACTATCAGTTCGACTTAGTCGACGTTGCCCTCCACCAAAATCTCTTTAGAGCTAGCCAAGAAGGGGAAAACTTTGATTTAACCACTATTTTCAATGGTACGCTCGCAAGCAATCATCCAGAAAGTGCTGTAACCTTTGTCGATAATCACGATACCCAGAGAGGACAAGCCTTAGAGTCCACTGTTGGTGAATGGTTCAAACCTGCCGCTTATGCCCTCATTCTCCTACGCGAAGCTGGACTTCCATGTGTCTTTTACGGAGACTATTACGGGATTTCAGGAGACTTTGCCCAGCAGGATTTCCAAGCCGAGCTTGATCAACTCCTTCGTATCCGCAAAGACTTATCCTACGGTGAACAAAGGGACTACTTTGATGATCCTAACTGCATTGGTTGGACTCGCTCTGGAACGGAAGAGTCTGCTCCTATCGCCTGCGTGATTTCAAATGCGGCTGCATCTGCCAAACGCATGGAAATCGGCCAAGCATATGCAAGACAGACCTACTACGATGCCCTAGGAAATTACCAAGAACCCGTTCAAATCCAAGAAGACGGCTGGGCTGATTTCCCAGTCTCAGAACGCTCCGTCAGCGTATGGATTTTAGCAGACTAACTAGAAAATTTAATTGACTGAAGAGGCTGGGACAAAAGTTCTAGCCTTTCAATTGTCTTTGAATTGTCGAGCAAGACGCAGTGGTTGAGTGGGCTCTACTACGCTGATTTCATCAGCT
>NZ_JVIQ01000041.1:0-6357 GCF_001072745.1 Streptococcus sp. 400_SSPC
TGAGTAGGGCTGTAAAAGCTGATGAAATCAGCGTAGTAGAGCCCACTCAACCACTGCGTCTTGATCGATAATCCAAAAACAATTGAGAGGCTAGGACTTTTGTCCCAGCCTCTTATTTTGTTTCAATTCATTCTCTTTCTATAAAAAAATTCGTTTACACCATTGGATGTAAACGATATTGTTACATTTTATAAAATAGAGTTAAAATTGTCAATATTTGTGCTCAAGAAGCAGAGGTGAGGAGGACTCGACTGCTTTTTTTCGCTTGAAAAATGCAGTCATTTGAACCAGAATACGGGGAACCGTCTGCCATTTTTTCCAAGCTTGGACACGGGTATCGAGGAGTTGCTTGGCTAGACGTTCCAGCATTTCTCTTTCTGTTGGATCTAGGTCCTGAGCATTTTGAAAGATGTCTTTGATCTTGGAGAAATTTTTCAAGTTCATCAAATCATTAATCGAAGTGATGCCGGCGTCCAGAAAAATGCCAAAAAAAGTATCAAAGAACTTCTTGCGCTCATCCGCCGATGTTTCGCGAACCCACTGCTTCAGGGTCTCGTCGGTCTGCTGGCTATCGGGACTGGTTTGATCCAGGGTCACAAATCCATCCTTTTCAACCATCCAAGTAAAGGCGTCATGCTGGGCAAAGCCACCAAAGGCACGGCTTTTGACAATCGTAGCAGACTCAGGAACTTCCAGCATCATCCCAACGATGGACCCTTGCGGGACAAAGCGGTGAACGAGGTGCGCGATTCGTTGATAGCTCTCCGTTTCGATAATGGCCTTGTTGAGACCTGGAGCGTCGTAACAGTAGATGGCGTCGACCCGTTCAATCAGATGATCTGGAAGGTAAGAGCAGGCGTAGGCTGCGAGATTGCCCCCTTTGGAGTGGCCGGCTACCAGAAAGCGTCCTTTAGGAAATTCCTTCATGACGTTTTGTAGGTAGCTGGCTGCACGCCTCTGAGATGGGACATGGTCCATATAGGTCATGTGGAAGTCTTCCTTCCAGCCGATCAAGGTATCATCCGTCCCCCTGAAGACAACTAAATAAACATCCATAGTAAGACGATAGGTCATAGCCGCAAACTGCTTCTGAACATCGGGGTCATATTCGTCGACATAGTTAAGAAGTTTGAGATTCTTAAAGCGTTTGGATGTAGCTAGGTCATCGACTAATTGCAGGTGTTGGTCTGTCACGATGAAATCTGTGGTTCGATCGACTAGCTCTACTGCATCAGATAAGCGGACTTCAATATTGGTCGTATCCCCTTGGGGCACGATCCGATCAAAAGGAAGATAGGTCAGCTCTGTCAGTGCCAGGACATCGAGTTCCTTAAAAGGGCGATCGTAGATGGAATCATAGGCGACATAGTCTAGATAATCAAAAATCGTGGACATGAGATTCTCCTTTGTATCTGTATGTTCAGTATAGCATAAAATACCTGAAAGACCCCTCCATAAAAATAGGAAATTGACGAAAGGAGTTACCTGTAAGTTGAGATGGCGAAAAATATGTATGCTCCTTGGATAATTTGATATAATGAAAGGGTAATACTCTAGTAAGAAAGAGCAGGAAAGAGCATGCATAAAATTCTTCTTGTCGAAGATGATGAAACCATTCGCCAACAAGTGAAGAAAATCATGGAGCAGTGGGGCTTTGAAGTTATTGCAGTTGATGACTTTATGGATGTATTGGGCACCTTCGTCCAGACCAATCCTCATCTGATTCTGATGGATATTGGCCTTCCTCTTTATAATGGCTACCATTGGTGCCAGGAGATTCGTAAGGTATCTAAGGTCCCTATCATGTTTTTATCCTCACGAGATCAAGCTATGGACATCGTCATGGCTATCAATATGGGGGGAGATGACTATGTGACCAAGCCATTTGATCCCAATGTCCTCCTGGCAAAAATCCAGGGTCTCCTTCGCCGCTCTTATGAGTTTGGAACTGATCAAGATTTGTTAGAACACCGGGGAGCTATTCTCAATCTCAAATCCATGGATCTGGTTTACGAGGGAGAGGTGGTCAATTTGACAAAAAACGAATTTCAAATCCTTCGCATCTTGTTTGAGAAGGCTGGAAGTATAGTAGCTCGGGATGATCTGATGAAGGAATTGTGGAACAGTGATTTCTTTATTGATGATAACACCCTCTCGGTCAATGTAGCTAGACTTCGGAAGAAGCTCGAAGAAGCAGGACTGGAACATTTTATCGAAACGAAAAAAGGGATAGGATACGGGTTGAGCAATGGATAATCGATTCTTATTTGTCAAAGACTATCTGATTTCTCATCGTCGCTATCTGTTTTTGATCTGTTTACTCCTTTCTTCTCTCGTTTTATTTGCTTATATCTTCGAAGGCTACCGCAATTTTCTTCTTTACCTGACTGGCATTTTGGCTTTTTTGAGTCTTCTTCTGGTCATTTGGGATGCAGTCGCTGGTTATCAGGCCTATCGGAAGGAAGTGCTCTATGGGGAGGGAGTAGCTGAGACCCCTCTAGAAAAGGTTTTGAGTCAGAAGCTAGCAACCAGTCAGCAAGCCCAACGTGAGCAGACAACGGTGAGTCTAGAGACCTACAATGACCTGATGGATTACTATACCCTCTGGGTCCACCAGATTAAGACGCCCATTGCGGCCAGTCAACTCTTGGTTAAAAATATAGAAGACAGCGACTTGAGACAACAAATGGAGCAGGAGCTCTTTAAGATTGATTCCTATGCCAATGTGGTCCTCCAGTATCTGAGACTCGAAAGCTTTCACGATGATTTGGTGCTTAAGCGTGTTCCACTCGAAGAGCTGGTCAAAGAAGTGGTGCGAAAGTATGCCATCTTCTTTATTCAAAAGGGCTTGACGGTGGATCTGCATGACTTAGATGTCGCCGTCATTACCGATCGCAAGTGGCTCTTGGTCATCATCGAGCAATTGCTGTCTAATAGCCTTAAGTATACCAGCACTGGCGTGATTGAGATCTATTTCAAAGACCAGACCCTTTATATGAAAGATAGTGGGATTGGAATTAAGGATAGCGATATACTCCGTGTCTTTGAGAGGGGATTCTCCGGCTACAATGGGCATTTGACCCAGCAATCTTCGGGACTAGGCCTCTATCTGTCTAAAAAGATTGCCGATCAGCTAGGGCACCAACTCCAGATGACGTCTCAAGTCGGCCAAGGGACGACTGTTGCCATTCACTTTGAAGAGAAGAAGTTGGTCATGGATTAGGGGAATTCGTCGGTACCTAATGATTCTCTCCCTAAGGCCCTCTTTTATTTAAAAATGACAAAAATGTAAGATTTAATTTTAAAAATGAAAGGTTAGGTTATGGTGACCACCTTTTATTTTTTATACAATAGTCTCATCAAATGAAGGAGGTCAAGAAAATGAAACTCTTGAAATGGATGAAAGAACCCAAAAAGATTAAGAAACCAAATAAGAAAACTGATTTGGAAAAGGCGGAATTTGGTCGCCAAGTCCTACAACAAACCCAAGAATTTTTCTTGATCTACTAGTATAAGGAGAAAAGTATGTCATTGCTAGACGTTCAACATATCAAAAAAATCTACAAAACCCGCTTTCAAGGGACGCAGGTCGAAGCATTGAAAGATATCCACTTCACCGTGGAAAAGGGTGAGTACGTGGCTATCATGGGGGAATCAGGATCCGGGAAATCAACTCTCCTCAATATCCTAGCCATGCTGGACCAGCCGACGGAAGGGCGGGTCTACCTAAATAGCATAGATACCTCAACCATCAAGAATAAGGATGCCTCCAGCTTCCGTCGCGAAAAACTAGGCTTTGTCTTTCAAGATTTCAACCTGCTCGATACCTTGTCTGTCAAAGACAATATCCTCTTGCCTCTAGTCCTTTCTCGCAGACCAATCAAGGAAATGATGAGTAAGGTCGATAGCGTGAGTCGAGAGTTGGGCATTCACCAACTTCTAGAGAAATATCCCTACGAAATATCTGGTGGGCAAAAACAACGGGTGGCTGTAGCACGGGCCATCATCACCTCACCTGAAATCCTTCTTGCTGATGAGCCAACAGGGGCGCTGGATTCCAAATCTTCGGCTGCTTTGCTCGATGTCTTTGAAGATATTAATAGCATGGGGCAAACCATCCTCATGGTGACCCACTCAACTGCAGCGGCAGCTCGGGCCAAGCGCGTGCTCTTTATAAAGGACGGAATTCTCTACAACCAGATCTTCCGCGGAGAAAAAACAGAACGTCAGATGTTCCAAGAAATCTCGGATACCCTGACGGTCATGGCAAGTGAGGTGGAGTAGATGTTTCGATTAACCACTAAATTAGCTTGCTCCAATCTGATCAAGAACCGCAAGCTCTATTATCCCTTTGCGATTGCGGTCATTCTTGCAGTGACCATCGCCTATCTCTTTGACTCCCTGACCTTTAATCCTCACATTCATGAGCTTCGAGGGGGCTCTTCCATGCTCTTCACCCTAGGCTTGGGACTGTTTGTGGTCAACGCTGCGGGGGCCATCATCGTGCTCTATGCCAACAGCTTTGTCATGAAAAACCGCTCCAAGGAGCTGGGAATCTACAGCATGCTGGGCCTTGAAAAACGCCATCTCATCAGCATGGTCTTCAAGGAACTCTTGATCTTTGGATTTGTAACTGTCTCAGCCGGTGTCTTGATCGGAGCCCTCTTTGATAAGCTGATCTTTGCCTTCCTCTTGAAACTCATGAAAATGAAGGTCCAGCTGGTATCTACCTTCCAACCTGGGATTGTCGTCCTGGTCTTTGTCACCTTTGGTCTCATCTTTGGCCTTTTGGTTCTTCTCAATGCTTGGCGCATTCTCCGTTTGAATGCCCTGCAACTAACTCGTGAGAAAGCAAGTGGCGAAAAGAAAGCCCGCTTTTTGTGGCCCCAAACCATCCTGGGCCTAGCCTCTCTCGGTCTTGGCTACTACCTAGCTGTGTCTGTCAAAGACCCCATCATTGCGCTTGTGACCTTCTTTCTAGCCGTTATCCTGGTTATGATCGGGACCTACTTACTCTTTAATGCGGGGATCACCGTCTTCTTGCACCTGCTTAAGAAAAAGAAGAGCTATTATTACCAACCCAACAACATGATCTCGGTCTCTAACCTCATCTATCGCATGAAGAAGAATGCAGTGGGCCTTGCGACTATTGCCATCCTCTCGACCATGGTATTGGTGACGATCTCTGCTGCCACCAACATCTATGTCGGTGGTGAAACGATCAAGAAAATCATGGCTCCTCATGATTTCTCCGTCCAAGGAAAAGGGGTAGACCTGGAGCAGATTAATCAGAAATTTGATGAATTTGCTTCTGAGCATCATCTTGAGATCAAAAATCGCGACCTGATGACCTATGCCAACTTTGGGGTCAAATCACAAAAGGGCACGGATTTCACCGTCTATCCAGCTGATGAACGCAGCGTCACTCCTAAAACCGTCTTTATGGTCTTTGATGCGGAAAGTTATGAACAGATGACAGGAGAACACGTCGATCTGACCGGCAACCAAGTCATCCTCTTTGCTCATAACAAGGCTCTGATAGGGCAAAAGCAGTTCACTATCAATGGGCAAGACTTCCAAGTCAAGGAAGAAGTGAGCAAGGATTTTATCACCGATCATGTTCCAAATCAGTTTAATATGCTGACGGAGGATTTCAATTACTTGGTCGTGCCAGACCTTTCAGCCTTTGTCGCTCAGTTTCCGGATCTTGCCATCAATACCAATATCTATGGTGGCTTCAATGTCAATGTTGACGAAGACCAGCAACTCAAGCTGGCAGCCAGCTATGACAAGATGATCGATGAATTGAGTAGCCAACAGGCCCAAGGAACATTTATCTATGGAGGCAACCGAGCCAATGATGTGGCAGAGTTGAATAGCCTCTTTGGCGGCATCTTCTTTATCGGTATTTTCTTGTCATTGATCTTTATGGTCGGAACCGTCATCGTTATCTACTACAAGCAAATCTCAGAAGGCTATGAAGACCGTGACCGCTTCGTCATCCTCCAAAAGGTAGGGCTTGATGAAGATGAGGTCAAACGGACCATCAACCGTCAAGTGCGGACTGTCTTCTTCCTCCCCCTCATCTTTGCCTTTGTCCACCTGGCCTTTGCCTACCATATGATCCGCCTCATTCTCAAAGTGCTCGGTGTCATCAATAGTGGCCAAGTCCTCGTCGTGACCCTCAGCGTCTGTGCTGTCTTTCTCATCACCTACCTAATCGTCTTTTGGATCACCTCTCGGAGTTATCGTAAGATTGTGCAGATTTAGGAAAAGAAACTCAAATTAAATTAGAAACTTTCCTTAGGTGAGTACGGACGTCAGCGAACTTCGAAGAAGTTCCATGACTAATTATTG
>NZ_JVIQ01000042.1:0-16617 GCF_001072745.1 Streptococcus sp. 400_SSPC
TCAGCTTTTACAGCCCTACTCAACTGTGCGGAGGTGGGACGACGAAATCGAATTCTAACGAATGACCGATTTCTGTCCCACTCTCTATTTTTTTATTCTTGAGGATCTTTGGGCAGTTCCATACGGAAGCGTAAGCCCATAGCCGTTTTATCAAATTGGTAGGCCAGTTCTTCATGGTCTAGCAAGTGTTGGACCACGAAGAGTCCCAAGCCGCCTTCCTTCTTCTGACGGCTAGCGGTCATTGGCATTTCAGCGGTCTCTACCATTTCCTGGCTGGTATTTTCAACCGCCAAGTGCGTCCCTTCCTCTTCGAGGCGGAGCTGGATCTCTCCACCGGCATCCGAATGCTTGACGGCATTACTAATGACATTTGAGAGGACCAATTTCAGAATGGCTGGGTCCATATAAACTCCTTTGTCAGGGATTTGATTGTCAATCGTGAGCGCGCGAGATTGAGCCAAGACCTTGTACTGGTCGAGGATCTGCTCTAAGACCTGATTCAGCTGGATCCACTCCTTGTCTCCAGCCAATTCTTGGACAGAGGACAGGGACAGGATTTCTAGGACGATCTGGTTCATCTCATCGACGATATCGAGGGAGACCGACAGGTAGCGGTCCCGATCCTTGTAGCGGCCGATCTTATCCCGCATATTTTCTAGGATAATCTTCAAGCTGGCTAGAGGCGTCTTGAGCTCATGCGAGGCTCCCCGTAGGAATTCCACCTTCATCTGCTCCAACTTCAGATTTTCCTGTTTCTGCTGCTCTAGATTGTCGATCACCTCTAAAAGATGGTGATAGAGGTCGTTGATCTGTTGCTTGAGAACGCCAATCTCATCCTGCGAATGAATGGGAAGACTAGCTGTCCGATCCAAGCGCTTCATCCGCTTGGTCATCTGCTTGATCTCAAGGATCGGAGCGGAAATCATGCGGGCATAGAGATAGGAGGCAATCAACGACAGAACAAAGGAAGCAAGGAGACTATAGGGAAGAAAGCCCAGACTGATGTCCCGCGCTTCCTTTTGCGAATCGATAGTCGCTAAGAATTGCAAGGTCAAGTCCTTCCCCTCTTTCGTCTGAATCTTTCGCTCTTCAATGACTAGGGAATTATTCTGGCTGTCAGGGTTCACGAGCAAGTCATCCTTGACCTCTAGGGCATTTTGTTTTTCCTTGTCCTTGATCGAGACCTTGATATCATTGGTCTTGGAATATAGGTCGATGACCGACTCAATGGTTCCTTCTTCTTGACCTTGGAAACTCTTGGACAGGGCCTGTGATTTCTTCAAAATCGTCTGGCGCTGGGACTCGATATAGGTCGACGGGAAAATAAAGTAAACCGAAGCGTGTAGAAGGATGACTAAGCCACTAAAAAGGGCAAAGGTGATCAGAAAAATCTTTGCAAAGATACTCCGTTTGGTCATGGTCTCTCCAATTTATAGCCGACATTGCGCACCGTAACGATACAGTCCAGCTCTAGTTTTTTTCGTAGTTCCTTGATATAGACATCAATCACCCGGTCAAAAGGAATCTCCTCCGTCTCCTTCCAGACGGCATCGAGGATCTGAGAGCGGGTCCGGGCCTTGCCTTCATGCTGGAGCAAGTATTCCAAGATTTCCAACTCCTTGGCATTCATGGAGATGGCTTGCCCAGCTAGGCTGGCTGTATAGCTCTCAAAATCCACCCGTGCCTCTCCATAGGTGAAGACCCGGGAAGGCTGGAGCTTTTTAAAAATAGCTTCGATGCGGACCTTCAAGAGGGACAAGGAGAAGGGTTTTTCCAGATAGCCATCCGCCAACTCTCCAAAAGCCGTCAACTTATAGTCCTCGTCATGGAAGGCCGTCAGCATGAGGACAGGGACTGAGCTGGTCTTCCGGATGGTCTTGAGCACTTCCAAGCCATTGAGGATAGGGAGCTGGATATCCAGCAAGACCAGATCTGGCGCTTCTCTGTGAAAGAGGTCCAGGGCCTCCTGCCCATCGCCTGCTTCAAAGACCTCATAGCCACATTCCATGAGATAGTCGCTCATCCCTTCGCGAATCAGGACTTCATCTTCTACGATTAGTATCTTCATACACTTTCCTTTATCTAAGAACTTCTTCTACCTCCTATTATACCCTATTTCTATTTTAGGAAACAATCTCTTATTCGACATCCACCAAGAGTTCCTTTGGTTTCTTATGCAAGAGCCATTGTGAAGAAAGGATGGATACCAGGATCAAGAGCAACCCACCGACCAAGACAATCACCAACAATTGGCTCGGTTGGATATCCATATGGATATCAGTCAGGGTCTTACTGAAGCTTTCTGCCTCAGCTCCTCCACCAAGGTTGGCTGCAGAGGATTCTTGAGCCATTTGTTTAGCAATGCCACTGGTTACGTTCTTAAGCACCGTATCTCCGACTCCTTTGGCAAGAAGACCTGCGACTCCATAGGAGAGGAGGAAGGCTGGGATGGAAATCATGATTAATTCTGCCACGAATTGCCCCGCAATCTGCACCTTGGAGAGTCCTAGAGCCAGCAAGATACCAACTTCTCTGCGACGGGCATTGAGCCACAAGACGAGGAGAAGGGTGAGAAGCAAGCTAGCAAAGATGAGGCTACCGATAAACAAGTAGTTCGCCACTTGGAACATACTGCTGATCGATTTTTGCAAGGCTGGGTAGTTAGAAGAGCTCTTGACTAGGTCATAGTAATTCCATGGGATATCCAAGGCTTTGATTTTTTCGATTAATTTATCGAGGTCTTGATCCCCTTTGGCAAAGAAGGTCGCATCCTCATAAGTAGCTGTTTGAACAGTATTGCCATAGAGCTTGGCAGCTGTATCTAGGTCAGAAATGAGGGTATCTTCATACAATTCTTGGGCGTAAGTTAGAGGAGCTTGGTTCTTCCCTGAGAACAGACCTTTAATGGTTACTTCGACAGTTTCATTAGCCCCTTTTTCATTGTCAGCATCATAGAGATTGGACTTGAGGCGCACCTTATCGCCCACCTTGAGACCATTCTTTTTCGCCAAATCTTCGTGCATGAGGATTTGGTTTTTGTCCTTGTCTGTCAGGTGCTCTCCTTGGACCAGCTTGTAGGCTCCAGAGACAAACTTATCTTCTTTAGAAGAGTCATTGACCCCTGTCACCATCAAGGTATTCTTAAAGTGCTTGGCCCGCTCTGGAGATTGATTTTGCAGGGTTTCTTCAGTCTCAATAATCTCGTGGTCTAGGATATCTGCGATGGCATTGATCCGCTTGATGGAGGAGGTGATCCCCTCTACCTGGCTGATTTTTTCGATATCTTCTCCTCTGATATTCCCAGCTCCCCGAGGGGTTCCTGGATTGGTCCTGCGGTTGATCTGCATGGAGAAGCTATTGGTGATGGATCCCAGGCTTTCCGATGAAGCTTGTTGGGTCGCTCCTTTCATAGAGAGTCCGATCAAGCTCAAGGTCCCCATGAGGAGAATGATGGCAAAGAGCAAGAGAGACTTGGGCCATTTACGTGTGATATAAGCAAAAGCATTTCGCAACATAGCATTCCCTCCTTACTTGCTCTTCTCAACGAGGCTACGGCGACTCAATTCCAAGACCACATCGGAGGCCTCTGCCACTTCCTTACTGTGGGTGACGACAATGACACATTTTTGGCGTTCCTTGGCCAACTTCTTCAAAATAGCAATAATGTCACCTGCTGTCTGTTCATCTAAGTTTCCTGTCGGCTCATCTGCCAAGATGACAGGTGCTTCTGAAACGAGCGCACGCGCAATGGCCACCCGCTGTTGTTGCCCTCCAGATAATTGCAGGACATTGCGTTTGATTTGCGTTTCGTCCAATCCCAATTCCAAGAGAATCTCTTTCCCAGCCTGCTTGTTAACCAGACGGACATTTTCCAGTGGCGTCAAATAATCGATTAGATTGTAATTCTGGAAGACCAGGGAGACATGGTGCTTGCGGTGGTAGCTAGACCCTTTGGTCTGGATGTCCTCCCCATCAAAGAGAACCTGACCCTTCTTGGGATTGTCCAGACCAGCCAAGAGGGAGAGGAGGGTTGATTTCCCAGTTCCTGACTGACCAATAATACTGTAAAATGTCCCATTTTCGAACTGATAGTTCACATTTGAGAGGATATCTTCACTATAACTTTGGTAACTATAGGCTACATTCTTGAGTTCTAACATATGTGTCATTTCTCCTTAACTCATTTTTGTTAATATTTCTTTTGGGGTCTTGCGCCAGATCATGCTGGTCGTTACACCGAGCGACAGAAGGATCAAGCACAAGAGGCTAGCATAGGCGATTCCTAAAGAAAGGCCTTGAGGGACTTGGTTGAGCAAGTCTAGGGTCTGCTGTTGACCCGTCTGTCCGACAAACTGCTCTAAGAAACGATGGCTGACCATCCGCCCGATGAGAAAGGCTGGGATCACTGCTAATAAGGATACCAGCACCACTTCCAAGAGGAACTGTCTAAAGATCCGGCCCTTGCTCTTCCCAATGGATAAGAGCACCCCGATTTCGTGGATCCGCTCCCGTGTCCAGAGACTGAGTAAGAGCGATAGGGCACCGGCTCCCGTCACCAGGAGGACGATCATCATGATCCGTACCAGGCCTTCTAGGGTCTGAGAGGATTCCTTCATCTGGTCAAAGGCCTTGCGATCTTCGACCACGCGCAGAGACTGCCAATCCAGATCCAAGCTTTTGACTTGCTTCAAGAGGGCATCGATTTTCTCAGGATCTTTGACCCCAAAGGTGACCTGGGTCACTTCTTGCTGACTGAGACCAAGAAGCTTAGTCGCATCCTCATAAGGGAGGTAGACTTGGTTTTCACTCAAATCAGAGGTCATTCCTGTGAATTTTTCCTGTTTCTTACCTGAAAAGATCCCAACGATTTCAAAGGTTTGCTCTTTGGCAGGGGTCTCTCCCATCTGAAAACTAGATAAGGTCAAGGAATCTCCGACCTTTAGCTTGTTCTTCTTAGCCAACTCTTGGTGGATCAAGATCTGGCCGCGAGGCTTGTCGGATAAGTGCTTGCCTTGCACCAGTTGGAAACTGCCACTGCGAAAATCCAGGTGCTGGTCTGTCTTCTGGGTGAAAACAGCGCCTAGCGCTTGCTTGGCTTCCTGACCCAAATCATCCCGCTCTACCGACTGCTGTCCCGTCACCGCTTCTTTACCAAGAATGCGAACGGGGCTTTCATATTGGGGAACCATGGCTCCCACCCCAGCTAGTCGCTGCACCTTTTCAGCCTCCTTCAGCGCAAAGGGAGTATTCCCCTGTTTACTGGTCAGGGCAAAGCTGGTCCCAGCCGACTGTTTGATATGGTCCTCCAGCCTTCCTCCTACTTGCATCAGTGAAAAACAGAAATATAAGCAAGAGAGGATCAAGAGGAGAATCAGAAAGAGAACCAGATTCCTCGTTCTTTTTCGAGTAATATAGGCAATTGCCTGTTGTAAGAGCATGAACTCACCCTCCATTTCAAAGCCCACAGCAATGCAAAATGGGCGCTTTCATCATTTGTTATAGTTATTATAGAAAAGAAATGTGAAATGTTTATGAAATAGAAAAAAACTCCCCCAGAAAAATCTGGAAGAGCCTTAGCAAGGGGTGGATGAAAAAGTTTAATATGAAAAAGGTCGATAAAAATTAAGAATCAAAAAGTTTTAATTTATTCGATCAAGTTTTTGTCTTTAGACATGTATGTGGGAAGTATTCCCCCCTTGCTCTAGTGTAGAACATTTATCTACTTCTTATATTTTAACGCATCTTTGTTACAAAATAAAGGAATTTGTATTGCATTTTTGTTCCAAATATCGAACAGGCAGGTTACTTCAAAATACCAACTATCTATCCACCTACTTCAAAGGTTATTCTTCCCGTGATTTCACTATATGTAGACAAAAACCCGCACCTCAAATAACTGCTATAATCCCCATCGGATTGATCTTAGTTTCTTCAATAAAGGAAACCGACCTGTAGAAAAGACCGGCTTCAGCCAAATTTATTTCACAAACTTTCGTAATATATATAAATATGCATCCTTCTGCCACAAAGAAAAGATTAGAATAATCAGTTCATCCAATGATCGATTGAGGATTGGAGACTTGCCAACCTCTTTGAGCTAGTAAGACGTTTAGCCAAACCGCCTGATAGCGGTTGGCGTCAAATGATTAGAAGCATAGCCTCAATCAAGCACACAGATTACGACAGAAAATAAAGAAGGCCGATAATGCCTTCTTTGTTTTCTTAGTAAGATGATTAGGTAGGCCGCAACAAAGCGGCTACCGTCCAATGATTCGGTGCTTTAGCACCAATCATTGGTATCAGATTACATCATCCCACCCATCATGCTTGGATCCATAGCCGGTGCTGCTGGAGCTGGTTCTGGTTTGTTGGCTACCACTGCTTCGGTCGTCAAGATAAGGCTCGCTACGGAAGCCGCATTTTGAAGGGCTGAACGGCTCACCTTCACTGGGTCGATAATTCCTGCTTCAATCATGTTGACCCATTCACCTGTTGCAGCATTGAAGCCTGTTCCGACTTCTGCATGTTTCAAGCGATCGATGACGATTGACCCTTCATATCCTGCATTGTGGGCGATTTGGCGTACAGGCTCTTCCAAGGCGCGAAGCACGATGTTGCGTCCTGTCGCTTCGTCCCCTTCCAATTCAAGGGTTTCAACTGCAGAAATAACATTGGCAAGGGCCGTACCACCACCGGCAACAATTCCTTCTTCAACCGCTGCGCGTGTCGCATTGAGGGCGTCTTCGATGCGGAGTTTCATTTCTTTCAACTCCGTTTCAGTTGCAGCTCCGACCTTGATGACTGCAACGCCACCAGACAATTTGGCCAAGCGTTCTTGGAGTTTTTCACGGTCAAATTCTGACGTTGTGGTTTCAATTTGTGATTTGATCACGGCCACACGGTTAGCGATAGCTTCAGGATTTCCTGCACCTTCTACAATGACTGTGCTATCTTTGTCCACTGTCACTTTACTTGCTTGACCGAGCGCCTCGATGGTCGCATCTTTCAACTCAAGACCGAGATCTTCTGTGATAACAGTACCACCTGTCAAGATCGCGATGTCTTCTAGCATAGCTTTGCGACGGTCTCCAAATCCAGGAGCCTTAACAGCTACGACATTGAAGGTTCCACGAATCTTGTTCAAGACAAGCGTTGGGAGAGCTTCTCCATCCACATCATCCGCAATAATCAAGAGCGGACGGTTGCTTTGCAGGATATTTTCAAGCAATGGAAGGATTTCCTGGATGTTTGACACCTTCTTGTCGGTGATCAAGATATAAGGATTTTCAAGGTCTGCCACCATTTTTTCATTATCAGTGACCATGTATTGAGAGAGGTAACCACGGTCAAACTGCATTCCTTCAACGACTTCCAACTCTGTTTCCATTCCACGAGATTCTTCAATCGTGATCACTCCGTCGTTGCCCACTTTTTCCATGGCTTCTGAGATGTATTCACCGACTTTTTCAGAGCGAGAAGAGACAGCCGCAACCTGGGCGATAGCTTCTTTATTAGCAACTGGAATGGCATTGTTTTTCAAGGCTTCAACAGCTGTTGCAACCGCTGCTTCAATCCCACGACGGATACCGATTGGATTCGCACCTGCTGTAACGTTCTTGATCCCTTCACGGACGATGGCTTGGGTCAAGACAGTCGCAGTGGTTGTTCCGTCTCCAGCGATATCATTGGTCTTCGAAGCAACTTCTGATACCAATTTGGCACCCATATTTTCGAAGTGGTCTTCCAATTCGATTTCTTTGGCGATGGTCACCCCATCATTGGTGATCAATGGTGACCCAAATGATTTTTCAAGGACCACATTGCGACCTTTTGGTCCCAAGGTCACTTTCACAGTATCTGCTAGGATATCCACCCCACGGACCATGGCTGCACGAGCATCTGATGAAAATTTAATTTCTTTTGACATACATCTTTCTCCTTTCTGATTCTTTAGGCTTCAACAATGGCAAGAATACTTGCAGTCCCAACAATCGTGTACTTCTCATCGCCGTCTTTCACATCAACGCCTGCATGATTTTCCACCAAGACCGTATCACCGACTTTGACACTTGGTGCTACCAACTCGCCACTGAGGGTCCGAACTCCCTCACCTACAGCGATGACTTCTGCTGTTTTGGTTTCAGCTTGACTTGCTCCTGCGATGACAAAGCCACCGACTGTTTGCTCTTTTTCTTCTACTTTCAAGACCACGCGGTCTCCTAATGGTTTTAACATGTCATTCCTCCGTTCTTGTATTTTAGCACTCTTCAACATCGAGTGCTAACTCATGTTTCTATTGTATCACTTGGTCAAAAATAGTCAAGAAAAAAACACCTCAATCTCTTCGAAGTGTTTTCGATTTCTAGCCAACCAAATTTAGTTTTTGTTGGTAAGCTTGGATGACTTTTTGTAAGTTGGCTCGACCACGATACATCCCATACCCCACTAGCAACATCCCTGCTATTCCAATCAGGGCGACCAAGCTACCTAAGATCAAAAATAGGAGGGAAGTCTTGTGAAAGAAATAAATCAGCAGTCCACCAATACTGGCCATGAGAAAGAGCACACTAAACCAGCGACCCAAGTTTTCCAACATATGGCGTTGGTAGCGAATTTCCGTCTCATACCCTTTTATTAATTCTTGTCTGGTGTGCATAGATGCCTCCTTCAATAAAAATTGAGAATGAAGTATTCGTAAAGGAGGTCACGTACTTCATTCTCAATGCTCCGGTTGCAATAAACTGTTTCCAGTTTTCTCTTAGTATTTGAGACCTGGATCAAAGATTCCAAGAGCTACCCCAGCTAAGGCGATGATGACTAAGAGAAGCATGACCTTGTTTGGTGAGACTTTCTTCTTCGCCATGAGCCACCAGCAAAGCGTGATAAAGGCAGCAGTCAAGAGACCTGGATAGACGCCATCAATCTTTTCTTGGATTTTAAGGAAGGCTTCTCCGTCAGCATTTTTGAATTCGAGGGCTGTTGTAACAGAGACCCAAGTCGCTGCTACGGCACCGATGACCATACCACCGACCACACTAATCGCTTTACGAAGGGCTTGTCCTTTTGGTCCTACAAGGAATTCAACAGCCTTGTCCCCTAAGTGATACCCTTTGAAGAAGGCGAAACGCATGCCTAAGTAGACCAAGAGGTTCCAAACGACGATATAGAAGAGAGCCCCTGCAATGTTTCCGCCTTTAGAAAGACCAAGGGCAATCCCGAGAAGTACAGGGATTAAGGTCCCAACAACCAAGGAGTCCCCAATCCCAGCGATTGGACCCATCAAACCAGCACGCATCCCGTTGATGGTTTCGCCATCTACTGCTTCTCCATTGGCACGCGCTTCTTCCAAACCAGCTGTAATCCCTACAACAAGAGATCCTAGTTGGGGCTCAGTGTTGAAGAAGGCTGTATAGGTTTGCATGGCTTCTTTTTGTTCTTCTTTGGAATCATACATTTCTTCCACGATTGGAAGCATCGAAGTCAAATACCCAAAGGTTTGCATGTGTTCTTGAGAGAAACAGGTCAAGTGACCATAATACCAATGATGGAATGCTTTGGTTAGCGTTTTCTTTGAAATTTTCTTTTTATCAGCCATCTTAGATATCCTCCTCATCATCGTCAAAGTCATTTGCTCCAGCAGGGACGACTTTCATTGTTTTAATCACTTCAAGTTCATAGTAGATCACTGCAAAAATCAATGAAACTACCGCACTCGCTACCAAGTTCAAGCCAAGAGATTTTGCCAAGGTAAATCCAACAAAGAATGGAATGAAGTCTCTTACTTCTGTAACGATTTGCTTCAAGAGGATGGCAATACCGACACATGGAAGAAGGGCACCGACTGTAAAGAGG
Organism: Streptococcus sp. 400_SSPC; assembly: GCF_001072745.1. Taxonomy (NCBI): domain Bacteria; kingdom Bacillati; phylum Bacillota; class Bacilli; order Lactobacillales; family Streptococcaceae; genus Streptococcus; species Streptococcus sp. 400_SSPC. The sequence goes on from NZ_JVIQ01000042.1 coordinate 9,853, forward strand.
GCTTTCATCCAGTAACCATCCATTGGAAGGTATTGTTTCATCAAATCCACCATGTTTTCACCGTATTTGGTGATAATCATCGTTGGAAGGAAGGAGAAGAGGAAGTGAGAAATCCATGGGTAAACCCAGTCAACTGCGTAGAGTTTTTTGAAGTTTCCTTCTTCAACGGCTTTCCAACCGATATGTTGCCAAAGCAAGTTCATGGTTGCAGTACCGTAGAAAAGAACGGTACCGATAGTCCCAACGGCTGCACCGATTGGGGCTGCTGCCGCTGCAATTGCTGCCTCACCAGTAATATTGTTGGCATGAACAAATAAGATGGAAAGAGGAATTCCGATATAAGAAATAGCCCGTACATCGGCAGATACAGTTCCACCAGGTGTTACCAAAGCGATATAAACGACCTGAAGGGCAACCCCGACCATGATACCGGTTGTCACATCTCCAAGGATTAACCCTGAGATCAACCCACCAACTAGGGGACGACCAAGTGTATAGTTCCCGATACTGGAACCACCCATACCAGGCATTGAAGACAAGCTGGCGAAAATACCAAGCAAGATTGCTTGAATCCATGAAATTGTCATAACAAACGCTCCTTTTGTTTGTAAGTATAGTTTAGTGACGAAGAGCTAGGATACTCCCCTCTCTAGAATCCGAATTTTGATTTAAAATCATCCCAGTAACCGATGGATACATCTGGAAGCAACTGGAATTTCACCTTGTAGCCTGCAGCCTGAATGGCTTCGATGGCTTCTGCTTCTTCCTGGGTGATGGATTGGTTATTTCCCAATTTCACAGCACCCGGACGGTCATTTGCAGGACCGACAATGATTTCTTTGACATCGCCTGGGACAAACCCTTGGTCTACCAAAATTTCTTTCATATCGATGGGGTTCTTAGTAATCAAGAAATAGCGAGTTTCTGATTCCGTTACTTTTGCAGATTTTTCTTTGAAAGCTTCCTTGGTCCAGACAAAGGTTTTTTTATCTGAAGCCCCTTTATAGGCTTGGATCAAGACCTTATTAGAAGCTGCTGCGTCGTTGACAGCGATCAAGCCATCACAAGGCTTTTCTTTAGCCCATCGAGTTACTGTTTGACCGTGGATCATACGGTCGTCAATCCGTACAAATGATACTACCATTTTCTAACCTCCCTTAGTTAAATATCATCATCTTCTTCATCGTCACCCTCTACCGGGGCAAGGGCAAATTCTTGCAAGGCAGTGGAAGCTTCGGATAAAATCACCTGGGCTAAATCAGCCCCCTCCATCATGTCCTTCATCACAACTGCTGTCAACGCCATGGTCAAGTTCATTCCACCTAAGATCAAGGCTGTACTCAGCTTTCCTTGCTCCTCTAGCACTGTCGCTGCCGTTGTCAAAGGACTGCCACCTACAATGTCTGCTAGAACTAAGACAGAGTCCTCATCTGTTAAATGGGAAATCGCCTGACGAAAATCATGAGCAAAATCATCTACCGATTTGCCTTCTTTCAGTCCGACCGCAATCACCTGATCTATCTTATCCCCAGCAAACATTGCCAGTGAACTTTTCAGACCTTCTGCCAGTCCACCATGACTGACTAATACCAGATACTTCATCCTTTCGCCTCCTTTATGATGACCTTATTGTATTGCTTTTGAAAGCGTTTTACTATTGTCATTTGTCACAAAGAAAAGTTGACATCTGTCAATAAAAAAATGACATCTGTCACTTGACAGATGCCTAGTTCTTCTTAACGAAACTTTTCCCGAAGCATTTCCTCAATAATCTTTTGAATTTGAGGCAATTGATTATCAATATCTTTTGCTTTAAGGGCATTATGAATGAGATAGTCCAATCGATCCCAGATATCAGTTGGCAGGTTCCCAGGAGTGCTTAGGACAGCTTTTTTCATAATTCGGTCCAGGGTCCGATTCGTCAGGGAGTCGGACCCAAAGTCATCCGCTTTAAGGAGGTCCCGACTTTCCGAACTATTGACCACCGAAGGGAGGACAGAGGTCCCCTGCGACTGCCGAAAGAGCTCCTGCTGGACCTGCTGGTCCTGGGTCAAAAATTCCATGAATTCCTTGGCCTCCTTGCTAGCACTGGCCCGAGAAGACAGAGCAAATAAGGACGTCTCCACTAAGGTTGATGGAGTAGAGCCAGAAGCCCCGGGCATAGGGATACAGGTCCAAGTGAAATTCGAATACTTGGCAACATGATAGGGATATGGTTTATAAGTTCTGTACTGGGCCAAGGTCATCGGATAAAAAGCGACCTTTCCTTCATCAAAATCCTTGGAAGTGACATTGAAGTTCCCATGAAGAGCTTCAAGTTTTTCGACAAAATAGAGCGAGCGCTTCATTTCTTTACTCGTCAGACTAATGTTATCCTGGCGGAACAGCTGTCCCCCGTAGGCTGCCAAGGCCTCTCGCCAAGTATAATCTGTACTTCCAAACTGATCTAGCTCCCCATCTCCATCCGTATCCTTCGTCACTTTTTGACAAATAGCATAAAATTCCTCCAAGGTCCACCCCTCTTTCGGAATAGCAATCCCTTCCTTTTCCAATAAATCCTTATTGACACACATCAAAACAGGATTGCTCTCAAATGGGAGGGCATATTGACGATTCTTGTACTTGCCGGCTTCTAGAGCAACTGGATAAAAATGAGAAGGATCGACCTGTTTTTCCATCAAGGGGGTCAAATCTTCCACCGCCCCACGCGCCGCTAACACTGGCAACTCTGTACTGGATACCATATAGAGATCTGGCTCCTGTCCATGGAGGATCTGATTGGCTAACCAGTTCGCATACTTATTCTTCGGAATCCCGCTTTCATAGACAATCTTTACCCCTGGATGCGTTTTTTCAAAACGAGCAATCGCTTGGTCCAAGACTTTTTCTTCTGTTTGGGTGGGTACATCCCAGCTAGATCCTGCGTAGACCCCCAAACGGACAATCCTTGGCTGACGCCGCCACCAAATCCCTCCAGCAAGCAGAAGAAGCAAGAAGATCCCTAGAAAAAATCTGGTACCTCGTATCTTACGTTTTTTCTTCATCGGCCATCACTTTCTGTTCCAAAATCCTTAGTGGTCACACCTTTTTGAACAGACCAAATAGCTAGCTGGGTCCGATCTCGCAGGTTCAACTTAGACAAAATGGTTGACAGGTAATTCCGAATCGTTCCCTCAGACAGGAAAAGTTTGGCTGCGATTTCCTTATTAGACTCCCCAAAACCAACCTGCTGGATGATCCGCCATTCAGTCAGGGATAAGTCGCTCACATATTCTTCAGAAACGGAGATTGTGTAATTGCTCTGAGCCATCTGAGAAAAAATCTGAAAAACCTTACTAGCAATATTAGGGTTTATCATGGCTCCCCCATGATAAACAATTTGAATGGCTTGGTAGAGCTCCTCTGTTGAAGCCCCTTTAAGCAAATACCCTGAAGCTCCATATTTCAAAGCACGAAAGATGAAATCATCATCGTCAAAGGTGGTCAGAATGATGATTTTAACCTCAGGGAAGCATTCCTTGACTTCTTTTGTCGCCATCACGCCATCCATCTTGGGCATACGAATATCCATCAATACGACATCTGGTCGATCTTTAGGGATTCGTTCTAGCACCTCGTGACCGTCCGCCACTGCAGAAGTCACCTGAATATCTTGATGGGCAGACAAAATAATTTGGAGCGACTCGCGAATCAGTGCTTGGTCATCCGCAATCATTACTTTGATCATAAGATCTTTCCTCCTTTTTCTTTAGGCAATTCAATTCGTGTATAAAATCCATTTCGATTGGCAAATTCTATCCTTCCTCCCAAGATAGAGACCCGCTCTCGCATTTGTTTCAAGCCATAGCCGACCTGTAGTTGGTCAAAGCCGACCCCATTATCTTGGAGAATCATGACATAGGCATCTTCCACCAAAAATGAAATCTGCATGTAGGTCGCATGACCGTGGCGGACAGAATTGGTCATGGACTCCTGAATCACTCGAAAGACGGTGTCCTCCACCATGACATCCAGATCTACATCATCCCAGTCATAGGTTAGCTCGACTTGTAAGTTGGAAATAGCTTGGTATTCGTGAACCAATTTCAAAACCGCATCCCTCAAGGTATGGTCCTCCAAGGCACCTGGCCGAAGCTTGTTCAAAGAGCCCCGGACGTCCTTGATTCCATCTCGTACCACCGTAGAGACCGATTGCAGCTGGGTCTTGGCACGACCAGGGTCAATATCAATCAGAACCCCAACTGCATCAATCCCTGCAGAAATACCCGTCAAGGCATGGCCCAGAGTATCATGAATTTCCCGTGCTATTCGCTTGCGCTCCCGATCCTCCGCAATCTTTTCCGAAAGGGCCATGTAGCTATTTAATTCCGTATTAACCTGCGAAACCATTTCTAACTCTTTTTCAATCCGATGGTGCTCTGCCACTACCGATAAAATGTAAAAGAGAAGAGAAATAATAAAGACAACCATATTTAAAGAAGCTAGCGCATTTTTAGCGAATAGGATGAGCATCCGAATCGATGAAGGATAGAAGGCAATATAGGCATCTAGCGAAGGCAATTGCACAACTAGAGAAAGAATGTCATAATTGGTCACAAGGAGGACTATAAAACTCAGAAGGATAAAGGCAAACCAGTAGCGCCTATCTTTGGAACTACTAAACTCTTTGGAACCGTAAAAGATATCAGCAAATACCAAGAGGATGATCCCATTGTAGGAGAAGCTGAGGGCCATCATGACACCTAGCATCAGCAGTATTTCTAGAATATTCCATTTGTCAAAAACTGACCACTCCTGTGTCCCTTGACGCATCCGATAAAAGGTAATGAGAAGAATCCCTCCAAAGAGAAGAATGGAGATCCAAAAATTTTGAGCTGGTGAACTCGGTATTGCTCTTAATTGCTCCAATAATTGATACCCTTGCCCCTTGGCAATGATGTAATTGGTCGCATGTAGGTAGAGCGAACTGCTAAATAAAATGGCGATGAAATTAATGATTTTTAATAAAATCAAACTATAACGAATACCACGGAGCTTGGTCATTACTGCCACCCGTTGACATCGTATCGGTCAACATTATCCTTATCAATCATCTCTACTGGGATCTTATATTGCTCCTTGTAGGATTTACCTGTCCTCATGCACTCAATCACTTGCATCACCTGTCTTCCCATTTTAAGAGGAGATTGAGCAACTGTCCCTTCAATATCATCCGTCGTCGAAAGCAAAACCTTCATATCCGGAGAGCCATCGATTCCATAAATAGAAATCGGCATAGCTAATTGATTTTCCTTAATCGCTGCTAAAGCTCCGATGGCTGCCCGATCATTTAAGGCCACGACAGCATCAAATGCAAGACCGTCCTGAATGACCTGGGAAACAGCTGGCAGGGCCAATTCCGTTTGCCCACGAGTCTCTTCTCTCCCAACAATCTGATAGGCAGGTTCCGACTGAATCGTATCTAAGAACCCTTGAATCCGTTGCTCTGCCGATATCGTCCCCTTATGCTCTAAGAGGAGGATTTTCGCCTCTTTTTTCTGCTTCATCAAGCGCTGTGCTACCAAGACCCCTGCTTGGTAATTATCCGACACCACACTGGCATCCACCGTGAAATGGCTGAGCTGACTGTCCACTGCAATGATTTTAATCCCTGCCTGTTGGGCTCTCTTTAAGGAAGCAATGATTTTAGGGCTATCTCCTTTTACAGGATTAATCACAATCACATTGACCTTTTGTTGACGAAAATAATCTATTTGCTGACTTTGTTTTTCCTCGTCCAATTCTGGATTACGAACTAGAAGCAAATCCCCTTTTTCGTCAGCCACTCGTTCAATCTCTGCATTCAGTGTTTGGTAGAATTCATTGTTCATGGTCATGTAGGTCACACCAATCCGCATTTGACCAGGAACAGGCTTTAGTTGACTAGCATTCAAGTAGATGACCACTACCACAAAAATCAGGCTCCAAAATATCGCATAAATCATCACTCGATTGTGTTTCTTTTGAACAGCTTCCTCTTCTAACCCCATCTCTTCTCCTCTTAAAAGAACGAACTATTTTACTATATAAAGATTTTTTGTTCGTATTTAATACCTTGTATTATAGCATTTTTTATCAAGAGCTTGAAGGTCTTTAGGAAATGAATGCGTTTTACTCATAAATCCATATGATGACTTACCCCTGCAACTTCCGTGAGAAGTTTCGAAAAAGAAAAAACGACACAGCTGACCAGCTGCACCGTTCTCTTCAGTTAAAAGGGAAGCTCTTCCTCCTCGAGGATCAGATCCGCTAAATCTCCTCCTGCTCCATTAGCCCGCATCGCTCGTTGAGCACGACTTTCTAAGAGCTGAAAGCCTTGACAGAGTACTTCTGTCACATATTGGGTCGTTCCATTCTTCTCATAGCGTCTGGTTCGAAGCTCACCGTCCACAGAGATCAAGCTCCCTTTATTGGCATAGGAGACAAGGGTCTCTGCTAATTTCCCCCAGACCACTAGGGTGATAAAGTCCGCCTCCCGCTCGCCATTTTGATCCTTATAACGACGATTGACAGCCAGGGTCGCACGCGCAACGGACTTGTCCGTACTGGTCTTATGAAGCTCCGGGTCAGCCACAAGGCGCCCGATTAAAATTACTTTATTGTACATATTTCTTCCTCCTACTTATATAATTCGTAGTTTTCTAGCTATTTGAGGAAAAAATAAAAAAAAGAGAGTGGGACAGAAATCGGTAATTCGTTAGAATTCGATTTCGTCGTCCCACCTCC
>NZ_JVIQ01000008.1:0-24638 GCF_001072745.1 Streptococcus sp. 400_SSPC
TTCGTTAGAATTCGATTTCGTTGTCCCACCTCCGCACAGTTGAGTAGGGCTGTAAAAGCTGATGAAATCAGCGTATATAGCCCACTCAACCACTGCGTCTTGCTCGACAATCCAAAGACGATTGAGAGGCTAGGACTTTTGTCCCAGCCTCTTTGTTTTTTATGAGCGTCCTAAGATTCGTTTGATCAAGGACAAGGCTTTGAATTTCAGAGGATTTGGGTAATATCGGAAGGTTCCCATCTTACGGACGATGTAGCCATTGAAGTTCTGTTTGAAACGAAGAACGCCGTCTGAGCCGTCGAAGACCCCTTGAATACCAAGGAAATTGTATAAGGTGATTCCTTTTTCTAATGCACGCTTCATGGCATGGTATTGAATCAAGAAGGCTGCAGAGAATTTCTGATATTTGGTATACGAACCGCCAAACAAATAGGTCACTTCTGATGGATTATAGATGATCAGGGCACAGGCCAAGGGCACTGTTTCAACTGTTTCGTCAGCCAAGGTTTCCCGGACAATTGTCTTTTGTTTCTCTAATTTTTGCAGTTGTTGCTCATATTGCTTGGATGAAGGATTGAGCAAGGAAATCTTCTGGTCTAAATAAGCGAGTGCATCAGCTGTATTGATTTCAGCAATGAGAAATTCTGCCTTGTCTCCAAAGGTATCATAGAGATCGTAGTAGTAGTCCAGGCTCTTGTCTTCAAAGCCTTGACGTTTTCCAGTTTCCTCAATAATTTGTTTAAACTGAGGGATTTCCTCTCTCCTAATATTTCGAATGGAAATATCATAGTTGAGGGCAGTCGTAATATTCCGGCTACAGTTCTTGTTGAAGGATTTTAGGAGAGATTTGGCATCAAAATCGGTGAGGTCCTTCAGATAATGCCAAACAGGCTCTCCTCCAGGATAGCCAACTTGTAAGCCATCAAATTGATAGCCAAGATCCAGTAATGATTGGAGAAGCTGTTTTTGCTCTTCTTCAGTCGGATTGCCATTGCTATCGAAAACTTGATAGTGGTCATAGGGTTTTAAAATGAATTCGATACCACCATTTTCTTTTACATAAGTCTGTACTGCTTTGTAAAAATCTGGTAGGTAGCGAGTATCCGTAACGATTGGCCCGCTATTGATTTCGTAATGCAGGCCTCCCGTCATAGGTAGGCTGTATAAAATGGCAGAGATAGCTAATGTTCCTTGCTCTTCCCATCCAATATAATGAATAGTTGCGCCTCTTTTATGAAGCAAATCAGCCATTTCAATACTCTGTAAAAAAGAGTGATTGGAAGTAGTGAGAGAGTGTTGGTAAAATTCTTCCCTACTAATAATATTGAATGTCATAGGTCACCTTACTGTTTATTTCTTAGTTTTTTTCGTAATTGATAGGCCTTGTTAACAAGGGGATAAAGAATACTTGTTGGGAGGTTGAATTCGCCAACAAATTCTTCGATCATTGGATTAAATTTTGACTTGAAGTGGTAGAGTCCTCCATCTAAATGGTTCTCAACTCCTCCCATATTTTGCCAATCAGCTCCACGGTCAAAGGCATGCTGGGCTGTTTCATACCAGGTCAAAATGGCTGGTTGATAACGGCGGAAGTTCTCATCCATCCCTGCATAGACATTCTCTGAAGTGCCTCCAAATTCAAGAGTCAAGGTTCCAGAAAGAGAAACGATTTCTTGGCCGCCTTTTAGCTCTTGATGGAGAAATTGGATTTCTTCTTCCAAACGTTCTTTTTCTTGACGGTTGTTGTCAATCTTGCCTGGTTTTGTTTTTTCGTTAAAACGACTAGCTTCTGCTTGATTTTTTTCAAGTTGCTCTTTGAGTGAAGCAAGGCGTTGAGCCAAGTTAATTCTTGATAGAGTGATGTAAGATTGTCCTGCATAGGTTGTTAGCAGTTTCTCATAATAGTCCTTTCCACGAAGATGGATACCTTTACGAGCCTCTGTTTTTTTCATCAGAGCTGCAAATTCATCTAAGAGTTCTGTGCCTCCAAAGATAACTTCGACTCCTTTATTTCGGGCGGTTCGAATGGCTTGCTTGGTGGATTTAGACAGTTGGTCCTCTGTGAAGTATTCCTTGTAGATATTGGCCTGGAAACGTGGTTGAATGGTTTCTCCCATGTCTTCCGTCCGACCAATCCATTCCACTCCACATTCTTTTAAAGATTGGATAATCGCTAAAGTAGCCTCTTGATCCTTTGCCTCTTGGCCAATTAACCCTTTTCTAAGGAAAAGAGAGGGATCAAATTTGGCGAAAACAGCTCGCTTACTTTTAGCATATGTTTTGATGGATTGGAGCATAAAGGACACTAATTGGCTATTTTGGTAATCCATTATAGGTCCACGTGGGATATAGAGCATAGTAAAACCAAGTGGGAGTGGTTGGATTAAAATACTTGCAACTGCAACTAGTTTTTGATCTTGGTAAATCCCAAGGCGTTCATTGCCCCAGTTATCTTTGATATTTGCCCAATCTGAGCTTTGAAGCAAATTGGTCTGGGGGCTATTTTTAACGAATTCATCATGTTCTTCGGCTGTAATACCGATTTTATAACTATACATTAATGGAGTACCCACTTTCTAAGGGCGTAAGCGACACCCGACTCATCGTTGGAGCGCGTGACGACTTTAGCGATCTTTTTTAATTCAGGACTGGCATTGTCCATTGCTACAGGGAGACCAGCAACCTCTAGCATAGCCTGGTCGTTTTCTTGATCTCCGACTGCCATTACTTGGTCTGGACTTAGGTTTAACTTGGACGCTAATTGTAAGAGGGCTTGACCTTTATTTACTGTCTTGGGCAATATCTCAAGGTAAAAAGGTGCGGAACACACAATCGTAAATCGATCGTAAAAATTATCCGGAATAGCGGAGAGGACCGTTTCTAAGATGTCTGGTTCATCGACATACATACACTTGAGAACCGTATGGTGCTCCATTTCTTCAGGAGTCCGATAGAAAAGATCCGAGTGGACCAATTTGGCTTCATGGACGGTATAGGTACCAATGTTACGATTAGCTGTATAAATGCCAGACTTGGTACTAGCGTGCATAGGAACAGCCAACTTACGAGCTAGCGCTTCAATATCCAAATAATCGTTGTAGGAGAGGTGTTCTTCATAGAGAGTTTCACCAGTGTGGGCGTCTTGAATCAGTCCCCCATTGAAGGTGATGACGAGGTCACCTGCTTGATCCAAATGAAGTTCCTCCAACAATCGAAGGACACCAGAACGAGGACGACCAGTTGCTAAGACAACATGAACCCCTTGAGCTTTGGCATCTTGGATAGCCTGGAAAACTTCGGGGGTTACTTGGCTGTCAGACGTTAAAAGGGTTCCATCGATATCCAAGGCAACAAGTTTAATGTTCATGTTTCTCTCCTGTGAAGGTATCGTTAATAATATAGGACTGGAATAATTGTAGTTGAGGTGTAAACAAGCTATTTTCAAGCAACATTTCTTTCGGGAAATAGAAGCGGTTATCCCCTTGTCTACTACCAGCTAAGGAAGCAACGATAGGAGAGAGTAAGGATAGCTCAGCTAATTTACCATCCTTTTGGATGATCTCAATTTGAGTACGAGGTTTTTCTGAATCTGGTCGGTAAACGTCGTAAGGAAGGTCAAAGTTTCGATGGATAGCTGTATAATAGATCGGATCAAAACCAACCTCTTGAATCAGTTGTTTGAGAGCAGCTAATTGTTTTTCATCCTTATCTTGAAAGAGAATGGATTTGAAAACCTTGCGATTGATAAAACGCTGGGCCAAATCAGAGAGAACAGAATCAGGACTCTCCATCCAAGATTGAAAATAGGTATTCATGACGCCGTCGTCCAAAGCCAAGTAATCGGCAAGGTTCACTTGGTGTTCAAAGAATGGAATCAAGCGAGGTGAAGTCGCGTGAAAGAACTCCTTGTGCGTAGCATAGAGATGACGTGCTCGCTTGAGTAGGTTTTGCAATAGGACTTCCATTGCTCTAGTGGCTGGGTGAAAGTAGACCTGCATATACATTTGGTAACGAGAAACAACATAATCTTCAACCGCATGCATCCCATTGACCTGAAAGGCAATCCCATTTTCTACTGGACGAATAACACGCAATATACGAGTTAAATCAAAGTTTCCGTAGGAAGCTCCAGTAAAGTAGGCGTCTCGAAGAAGGTAATCCATGCGATCGACATCAATCTGACTAGAAATTAACTGCACCACTTGTTTATTAGGGTAGGTGTGGTCGATAACACTGGCTACCTTTTGAGGGAAATCTGGAGCTACTTGAATTAAAATCTGGTAGATTTCCGTTTCAGGACAGGTAATGATTTCCTGGGTCATTTTTTCATGATCTGTATCAAATAGTCCTTCAAAGGTATGTGAATAGGCCCCATGTCCAATGTCATGGAGCAAGGCGGCAACCATGGTAAGGAGGGATTCACTCGAGTCCCATTGGTCGGTGTATTTCTCATCAAAGATAGATAAGATACGACGAGCAATTTCGTAGGCTCCTAGACAGTGCGAAAAACGACTATGCTCGCCCCCATGAAAGGTAAACCCAGAGGTTCCCAACTGTTTGATGCGACGTAGTCGTTGAAATTCTTTTGTATTAATGAGCTTGTAAATGACTGGGTGATCCACGTGGATATAGTTGTGCACGGGATCCCGAAATACTTTTTCATTCATGCCTCTATTATAGCAGAAAACGGCCTAAATTGGTATCGAGAGATGGTTGCAATAGGAAAAAGAAAGAAGTTTTTGGTAAAATAAAGGAAAGAGGGAAAGGATGGGAACTTTTGAAAATTAGAATACAAAATCAGATTCAATTTGATGATCAACTCGAAGTGATGGATCAATATTACGAAGGGGAATGGAAGGAAAAGGGTGGCTATCACTATCTGCTTTACGTCAACGAAGAAGGAGAAAAAATAGCTTTGAAATTTCATGATCAAGAATTGACCATGACTCGCTTCTCAACACCAAAATCTATCATGAAATTTATGGCTTCAGAGAAAGGCCATGCGCTCATTCCGACTCCCCTAGGTATGCAGCAATTTGTGATTGATACCAAGGAATATACATTGGAGCAAAATAAGCTTGGTTTGTCCTATCAGTTATTGACGGCGGATGAAAGTCAACAGTTTGCGACCTATCGCTTAGAATTAACATGGGAAGACTAGTTTATCAGTAGTTTTTCTTGATTTTTTCATGAGTTGTGGTATAATGAAACCACTCAAGGGAGTAGCTGGCGGTTAACCGCGATAGTGTCGTCATTACGAATTATTTCCGGCACTATATTAAACAGCGAGACTTGTTTTTTTTAAAAACAGGTCTCTTTTTTTGTAAAAAGAGGCCAAAAAGGAGGAGACTGTTTTGTCAAAAGAACAAAATAAAGACTTGTTTTACACACAAACCTCAGAAGAAGTCCTAAAGAACTTGGACTCATCGATCGAAGGTTTGTCAACTGCTCAAGCTCAAGAACGCTTAGCGACTTATGGTCGTAATGAGTTGGAAGAGGGTGAGAAACGTAGCCTACTAGCTAAATTCCTTGATCAATTTAAGGATTTGATGATTATCATCTTGCTTGCGGCAGCAGCACTTTCTGTGATTACAGAAGGAATGGACGGTCTAACGGATGCTATTATCATCTTGGCCGTTGTTGTCTTGAATGCTGCCTTTGGGGTTTACCAAGAAGGGCAAGCAGAAGCAGCCATTGAAGCTCTGAAAAATATGTCTAGCCCCATGGCCCGTGTTCGTCGTGATGGTCATGTCATTGAGATTGACTCGAAAGAACTAGTACCTGGGGACATCGTCTTACTTGAAGCAGGAGATGTCGTTCCAGCTGATATGCGCTTGTTTGAAGCAGCTTCTCTTAAAATCGAAGAAGCAGCCCTTACAGGGGAATCTGTCCCAGTTGAAAAAGATGTGACAGGACTTGTTGAAGCAGATGCTGGTATCGGTGATCGTGTCAATATGGGTTACCAAAACTCAAACGTAACTTACGGTCGTGGTATTGGCGTCGTGACTAACACTGGTATGTATACTGAAGTTGGTAAGATTGCGGATATGTTGGCTAATGCCGATGAGACAGAAACACCATTGAAGCAAAGCTTGGAACAATTATCTAAAGCCTTGACTTACTTAATCGTTGTGATTGCGATTATCACTTTCTTGGTTGGTGTATTCGTTCGTGGTGAACATCCATTAGAAGGCTTGATGGTTGCGGTAGCCCTTGCGGTTGCGGCGATTCCAGAAGGTCTTCCTGCCATTGTAACCATCGTTCTCTCTTTGGGAACAACAACCCTTGCCAAACGTAATTCGATTGTCCGCAAATTGCCAGCGGTTGAAACGCTTGGTTCAACAGAAATCATCGCATCTGATAAAACAGGTACTTTGACCATGAACCAAATGACGGTTGAAAAAGTTTATACCAATGGTCAATTGCAAAGCTCTGCAGCTGAGATTGCTGCAAACAACAATACTCTTCGCATCATGAACTTTGCCAACGATACCAAGGTGGACCCATCTGGTAAATTGATTGGGGACCCAACTGAGACAGCTCTTGTTCAGTTTGGTTTGGACCACAACTTTGATGTCCGTGAAGCCTTGAAGGATGAGCCACGTGTGGCTGAATTGCCATTTGATTCAGACCGTAAGCTTATGTCAACCATCCATAAGGAAGCGGACGGTTCTTACTTTATCGCTGTTAAGGGTGCGCCTGACCAATTGCTCAAACGTGTGACGCGTATTGAAGTTAATGGGGAAGTTCGTTCCATCACAGAAGAAGACAAGAAAGCTATTCTTGCAACCAACAAAGACTTGGCCAAACAAGCCCTTCGTGTCTTGATGATGGCTTATAAGACAAGCAACGAAATCCCAACCTTGGAATCTGAAATCGTTGAGTCTGACCTCATCTTCTCTGGTTTGGTCGGCATGATTGACCCTGAGCGTCCAGAAGCTGCAGAAGCTGTACGTGTCGCTAAAGAAGCAGGTATCCGTCCGATTATGATCACTGGTGACCACCAAGATACAGCTGAAGCCATTGCCAAACGTCTTGGAATCATCGATCCAAATGATACAGAAGACCACGTCTTTACAGGAGCTGAGTTGAATGAACTCTCTGATGAAGAATTCCAAAAGGTCTTCAAGCAATACTCTGTTTACGCTCGTGTATCACCTGAGCACAAGGTTCGTATCGTGAAAGCATGGCAAAAAGAAGGTAAGGTTGTTGCTATGACAGGTGACGGGGTTAACGATGCGCCTTCACTTAAGACAGCTGACATCGGTATCGGTATGGGGATTACAGGTACAGAAGTTTCTAAGGGAGCTTCTGATATGGTCCTTGCTGATGATAACTTTGCAACCATTATCGTAGCGGTAGAAGAAGGACGTAAGGTCTTCTCCAATATCCAAAAATCAATCCAATACCTCTTGTCTGCCAATATGGCTGAAGTTTTCACCATCTTCTTTGCAACATTGTTAGGTTGGGATGTGCTTCAACCAGTGCATTTGCTATGGATTAACCTGGTAACAGATACGCTACCAGCCATCGCCCTTGGTGTGGAACCAGCTGAACCAGGTGTCATGACCCACAAGCCTCGTGGCCGTAAGTCTAACTTCTTTGATGGCGGTGTCTTCGGAGCTATCATTTATCAAGGGATCTTCCAAACGATGCTAGTTTTAGGTGTTTATGGTTGGGCTCTTCTCTTCCCAGAGCACCAAAGTCATACTGAAATCCATGCGGATGCCCTTACCATGGCTTTTGCAACTCTCGGTTTGATCCAATTGCTCCATGCCTTTAACGTTAAGTCGGTTTACCAATCGATCTTTAAAGTGGGACTCTTTACCAACAAGACCTTTAACTGGTCTATCCCAGTTGCCTTTGTTCTCTTTGTGGTGACAATTTTGGTTCCTGGATTTAATAATCTCTTCCACGTGTCACATTTGAGTTTGACTCAATGGATGGTGGTCGCTGTAGGAGCGCTTATGATTGTAGTCCTTGTTGAGATTGTCAAAGCAATCCAACGAGCACTTGGAAAAGATAAAAACGCTATTTAAACGCATATCAAAAGTCATCTTCGGATGGCTTTTTTGTGTGCAGAGATGTCTGGGCATATTTCTTGAGCCCAGACTGGATTTTTGATAAACTAGACAACAGTTTGAAGAAAGGAAATTTATATTATGAAAAAGTTTTTTGCTGAAGTAATCGGCACATTTATGCTTGTCTTTATCGGGACTGGCGCGGTTGTTTTTGGAAATGGGACTGAAGGTCTTGGGCATTTAGGAATTGCCTTGGCATTTGGTTTGTCAATTGTCGCAGCTGCATACTCTATTGGGACTGTTTCTGGTGCTCACTTGAATCCTGCTGTTTCTATTGCTATGTTTGTCAACAAACGCTTGTCTTCAAAAGACTTAGTCAACTACATTGTAGCGCAAGTAGTAGGAGCTTTCCTTGCAACTGCTTCTGTCTTCTTCCTTTTGTCCAATTCCGGTATGGCAACCGCTAGTCTTGGTGAAAATGCCTTGGCTAAAGGAGTGACTCCATTTGGCGGTTTCTTGTTTGAAGTGATTGCGTCCTTTATCTTTATCTTGGTCATCATGACAGTGACATCAGCTTCTAAAGGAAACGGGAAAATCGCTGGTCTTGTGATCGGTTTGAGCTTGACCTTGATCATTCTTGTTGGTTTGAACATTACAGGTCTTTCTGTTAACCCAGCTCGTAGCTTGGCTCCTGCACTCTTTGTAGGTGGTGCAGCCCTCCAACAAATTTGGATCTTTATCCTTGCTCCAATCGTTGGTGGTGTCTTGGCAGCGCTTGTTGCAAAGAATCTCCTTGAAACTGAAGCTTAAGCTATTTTAACGAAAAAAAGATTTCGATTCCCTATGGGGTCGAAATCTTTTTCTTTTTAGCAGTCAAGGATGGTTAAAGCCTGACGAAATTCGCTTGCTAACTGCTGTCTTTTGTATTGATGAAATTCAGGTAAATTTTTCACAGCGTTGTAGCGTTTATGAAGACGATACATGTGAGGGATCTTGTACTGTGGATAGGCCTTGAAAAACTCTTCTGTCAGTTGCCATTCGCGAATATAGCCAAGAGGTCGCATGTGATAATGGATGTTATCGATGGCTCTGGAAGGATGGCGATGATGCAAGTGTCCGAAGACGACATCCGCTACCTCGTGCTTTACAAAGTGATCGTGAAAAGCTTGACTACCTAAGAAGGCATTAAATTTCTGAAAGTAGGGGTGGCTAACGAGAAAGTCCTTGTGGGGGACAAAGTGAAGAGCGACGATGATTCTACCATCTAAAGAAGCGAGGAGCTGATCTAATCGGAAGAGAACTTCTTGCGTGATCCTTGGATCATCTAAAGGACGTTCCAATCTTCGATCAAACCAGAAAGTATTCTTGGTACGCAAGTGGGCTTCCTTACTCTTTTCAGGGACAAAGCTATAATCGTACCATCCAGCAAGAGATACTAAATGGCTGTCCCCAAAGGTCTGGACCTGAAAATCATACTGCTTGATTTCTTCTTCTGAAAGAAATAGCATATCGTGATTGCCCAGGTTAAAGGAGACAGGAAGCTGTCTTTGGAGGTCCTGAATGAAGGGAAGGCTTATCTGTTTAAAGTCATTGGAAATGTCGCCAGCTAGATGAAGGTGATCAATTTGTTCTTCTTGTAGGACCTGATGGAGTTGCATGCGTTCGGTCTCGCCAAACTGATTGGAATCCAGGTGCAGGTCACTCATAAAACCAATACGTGTCATATCACTAGTGTATCATAAGTTGATAAGAAAAAGAAAGTTAACCAACATGTAACAAATCTAACAATTATGTAACAAAGAAGGTGACAACAGCTTGGTTTTATGCGATTTTTGGTGGACAAATGATTCCTACTATCTCTTACTATGTGCAAATGATGGGGTTTGTGGTATAATAGACTGATACTTAGAAAGAGGTACTTATGGATATTTCAGAAATCCGTCAGAAAATTGACGCGAATCGTGAAAAATTAGCTTCTTTCAGGGGGTCTCTTTGACTTAGAGGGTCTGGAAGAAGAAATTGCCATTTTGGAAAACAAAATGACAGAACCTGATTTTTGGGATGATAATATTGCAGCACAAAAAACGTCCCAGGAATTAAATGAGTTGAAACAAACCTATGAGAATTTCCATCAAATGACAGACTTGTTTGATGAATCCGAAATCCTTCTTGAGTTTCTCTCAGAAGATGAATCCGTTCACGAAGAGCTAGAAGAGAAGTTGACAGAGTTGGATAAGATGATGACCAGTTATGAGATGACGCTTCTCTTATCAGAACCCTATGATAATAATAATGCAATCTTGGAAATCCATCCGGGATCTGGTGGTACTGAGGCTCAGGACTGGGGAGATATGCTTCTTCGGATGTATACCCGCTTCGGAAATGCTCATGGTTTCAAGGTGGAAGTCTTGGACTACCAGGCGGGAGACGAGGCTGGGATTAAATCTGTTACGCTGTCTTTCGAAGGACCGCATGCTTACGGCTTGTTGAAATCTGAAATGGGAGTTCATCGTTTGGTACGGATCTCGCCATTCGACTCAGCTAAACGTCGCCATACATCCTTCACGTCAGTTGAAGTGATGCCAGAATTGGATGATACCATTGAAGTGGAAGTCCGAGATGATGATATCAAGATGGATACCTTCCGTTCGGGTGGAGCTGGTGGACAAAACGTCAACAAGGTTTCTACAGGTGTTCGTTTGACTCACATCCCAACAGGGATTGTAGTTGCTTCGACGGTTGACCGGACTCAGTACGGAAACCGTGACCGTGCAATGAAAATGTTGCAGGCAAAACTTTATCAATTGGAGCAAGAGAAAAAGGCAGCCGAAGTGGATTCCTTGAAGGGTGATAAAAAAGAAATTACCTGGGGAAGTCAGATTCGCTCCTACGTCTTTACACCCTATACCATGGTGAAGGATCATCGTACGAGTTACGAAGTAGCCCAAGTTGATAAGGTAATGGACGGAGATATTGATGGCTTTATTGATGCCTATCTAAAATGGCGTCTCAATTAAAGTCCTCCTTCTATATAAAATGTGGAAAGGAATTTTCAATACATGTCAATAATTGAAATGAAAGATGTTGTCAAAAAGTATGACAACGGAACGACAGCTCTTCGAGGAGTGACCGTTCATATTGAACCAGGAGAATTTGCCTATATTGTAGGACCTTCTGGTGCAGGTAAATCAACCTTTATTCGCTTACTTTACCGTGAGGTGAAGCATGATAAAGGTAGATTGAAAGTTGCTGGTTTTGATTTAGATAAAATCAAAAAACGCGATATTCCGATGTTGCGTCGGAACGTTGGAGTAGTCTTCCAAGACTACAAATTGCTTCCTAAAAAGACTGTTTATGAAAATATTGCCTACGCAATGGAAGTAATTGGAGAGCGTCGTAGAAACATTAAAAAACGCGTTATGGAAGTTTTGGATCTTGTTGGTTTGAAACACAAGGTTCGTTCATTCCCAAATGAGCTTTCAGGTGGTGAGCAACAACGGATCGCTATCGCGCGTGCCATCGTTAACAATCCTAAAGTATTGATTGCGGACGAACCAACAGGGAACTTGGACCCAGATAACTCTTGGGAAATTATGAATCTCTTAGAGCGAATTAATTTGCAAGGTACCACTGTTTTGATGGCGACTCATAATAGCCAAATTGTAAATACACTTCGTCACCGTGTTATCGCCATTGAAAATGGCCGTGTTGTACGGGATGAAGCGGAAGGAGAGTACGGATACGATGATTAGAAGATTTTTCCGCCATCTCATTGAATCATTTAAAAGTTTAAAACGGAATGGCTGGATGACCATTGCTGCGGTTAGTTCGGTGATGATTACACTTGGACTTGTAGCGATTTTTGCCTCAGTTATTGCGAATACGATCAAGCTATCAGATGATATTCAAAATAGTGTACGGATTGTTGTCTATATGCGGAAGGATATCCAAGATCAAAGCCAGCAGATCGAAAAAGAAGGCCAGATGGTTGACAATGAAGACTACAAGAAAGTCTATAATGCGTTGACAGCCATAAAGAATGTTGATAAGGTTGAGTTCTCCAGCAAGGAAGAACAATATGAAAACTTGATCAAGACTGCCGGTAACAACTGGAAAATTTTTGACGGGGATGCCAATCCACTCTATGATGCTTATTTTGTAGAGACAACGGCTCCTAAGTATGTGAAAGAAGTTTCTAAAGCCGCTAAGAAAATTGAAGGGGTATCTGAAGTAAAAGACGGGGGAGTTGATACTCAACGTCTCTTTGCTCTAGGGAACTTCATCCGTATTTGGGGCTTGATTGGTGCCGCTTTACTAATCTTTATCGCAGTCTTCTTGATTTCTAATACGATTCGGATTACCATTATTTCACGAAGTCGAGAAATCAAGATTATGCGTCTGGTAGGGGCTAAAAGTGGCTATATTCGTGCGCCGTTTCTTCTGGAAGGTGCCTGGATTGGCTTGATTGGTGCAATTCCACCAGCTCTCTTGCTTTATTATGTCTATAATATTGTCTACAAGTCTATGTACAATACCCTACAAGATCAGAAATTGTTCTTATATAGTCCAAACCTTCTTGTTCCGATTATGGTCGGAGGACTGTTTGGTCTCGGTATTTTAATTGGAGCACTTGGCTCATCTATTTCAATGAGACGTTTCTTGAAGATTTAAGATTATACAAAAAAGGAAGTTCAGATGAACTTCCTTTTTTATCGATTTCGAAAGAAGGGATTAAACATTTTTTCATGACCGATAGTGGTATCATTCCCATGTCCTGGGTATACTGCATAAGAGGATGGAAGAGTGAGCAATTGTGTCTCAATACTTTCAAGGAGTTGGGGACCGCTTCCTGTTGGCAAATCGGTCCGTCCAATAGTTTCTCGGAAAAGGGCATCTCCTGTCAAGACAAGGTGGTCATCAGGAAAGACCAAGGAGACCCCTCCGATGGAATGTCCTGGTGTGTGAAGAACATACAAATGGAAGTTCTTCAAATGATAATCTGTTCGGTATTCAAAATGCTCTTCGGCTGGCTGGCAGACCACATCCATTAAATCAGAATGGCGGTCTAAACCAGAAAGATTGTCCACAGGACTTTGAAGCCAGGCTGCTTCATGAGCATCTACATAAACAGGTGGATGGCCATAAGTTTCCCGCACCTTCTCTAAACTCATGATATGGTCGTAGTGGGTATGGGTGAGGAGAATAGCAGCAATTGGTTTTGCGAGTTGATCGATGCGGCTGCGAATTTGTTCCCAGGCACTCCCGGGATCAACAACCAGAAGATAGTCCTCGTTTTCAAGCAAGTAGGTGTTTTCATAAGCGATGGGATTGACAATGCGGTGGATTTTCATAAGAGCTCCTTTCTCTATTAGTCTATCAAAAATATTGTAAAATAGCTGACTAAAACGCCTCTAGAAACCGAAGAATCGTCGCTTGGCTGGATTTGGTCCTTTCAATGTCATAAAATACCAAGCAAAGCGAGTCGGAAAATGATATAATTTTAAGTGCTATGACGACGAATGTTAAAAGAAAATATGCTGTCGTGGACCTGGAAGCGACCAGTGCAAGCAGCAATGCAAAAATTATTCAAATCGGGATTGTCATCATTCAAGATGGGCAGATTGTAGAGACCTATGAGACAGACGTCAACCCGCATGAGGAACTAGACGAACATATTCGCCAACTGACTGGGATTACCAATCAGCAACTCAGGAAGGCCCCTGACTTTTCACAGGTAGCCAGACAAGTATACGAACTGATTGAAGATGCTGTCTTTGTGGCTCATAATGTCAAATTTGATGCCAATCTCTTGGCAGAATCATTGTTTTGGGAAGGCTTTGAGCTCATAACCCCCCGGATCGATACGGTTGAATTGGCCCAAGTCTTTTTCCCAACCCTAGAAAGATATAATTTAAGTAGCCTGTGTGAAGAATTGGCGATTCCTCTAGACCATGCTCACTCAGCTATTTCTGATGCGCAAGCAACCGCCCAGCTATTTCTTAAGCTTCGTGAAACGATTGCCTCCTTACCAAGGGAATTGGTGGAAACCTTGCTATCATTTTCTGATAATCTGATTTACGAGTCGAGACTCTTGATAGAGGATGCATTCGAGGATGCGGGAGCTTTTCATAAAGAGGACTTGACATCTCACCATGGGATTTTTCTTCGTAAGCCTCTGATCAAAAGAGATGCCAAGAATTTTTCTGATCAGTTTGCTATTAATATCCAGTTAATGGGCATGGAACCCCGTCCCTTGCAGCAAGAGTTTGCCCAGTCAATTGAAGAAAGTCTTCAGTCTTCGAGAGAAGTAGCAACCTTTATCGAGGGACCTACTGGGATTGGAAAAACCTATGGCTACCTCCTTCCCTTACTAGCGCATACAAGGGACCAGATTGTCGTCAGTGTTCCAACCAAGGTCTTACAAGACCAGATTATGCAGCAGGAGGCCAAGACAATTGAGGACGTTTTTCAGACTTCTTTTCATAGCCTAAAGAGTCCTCAAAATTATTTAAAACTGGATGAGTTCTTTCGAATCTTGCATGAACCAGAGGAAAATCGTCTATGGAATCGGTTCAAAATGCAATTGCTAGTCTGGTTGACCCAAACAAGGACGGGTGATCTAAACGAAGTGGGACAGCTCCATCGTTACGGGAATTTTGTTCAACGAATCCGTCATGATGGGAAACTATCAAAAAAATCTTTATTTTACACAGAAGATTTTTGGCGTCTCGGTCAAGAAAAAGCCAAAATGAGTCGGGTCTTGCTCACCAATCATGCCTATTTATTGACTCGATTAGAGGATGATCCTTCTCTAGTAGAAAATCGGACTCTAGTGGTGGATGAAGCACAGAAACTTTATTTTTCATTGGAGCAGTTTTCAAGGGCTTCCTTATCCTTATCAGATTTCATGCTAGATCTGCAACGGGAGATAGAAATAGAAAAATCCTTGCTGGAACGACGGATCCTTGAAAGTCTCCAATTTGAATTGAATGCTCTACTCAAGCATCTTGAATCGGGGAGCAAAAAGGTCGAACTAGATGCTGAACAGGTGAAAAAGATTCGCCAGGATTTATCTGAGCTGGATAATCCAATCTTGGCTGCAATAAAAACGGTCTTTGATCCTCGTTTCCAAATTTTTTGGATTGATCGCACACAAGAGGATCAGCATCCGATGATTCGCCTACAGTCTGGAAGAGAGGGCTTGGTTTCGCTTCAAGACTTTATTCCAACAACTACCAGACTTCTCTTGGTCTCAGCTACCTTATCCATTAGTAAAAAGGTCAATCTAGCCTCGATTTTAGGAATTGAGAATTACCAATTCATTGGGAAAGAACTGTCCTATCATCAAGGGCAAACCATCTTCATCGATCGAGAATTTCCTGATTTGACCAATTTGACGCAAGAGGAATTAGCTGGCTCTTTAGCAAGTTATTTGGATGATCTAGCAGCTACTGGCTTGCCTCTCTTTGCCTTGTTCACTTCCAAGGACTTGCTTTTAGCAACTTCTCAGCTGATGACAGTGGGTCATCTGGCACAGTATAAGAATGGTGAAGCAGCAACTATTAAACGCCGATTTGATAGAGGGGAAGCTTCCGTCCTTTTAGGATCCGGTAGTTTTTGGGAAGGGGTCGATTTTGCCCAGCAAGCAAAAATCATTCAAGTCATTCCTCGCATTCCTTTCGATAATCCAAGTGATTTATTCGTGCAAAAGCTGCATGAAACCTTGCGTCTAGAAGGGAAAAATCCTTTCTATGATTATAGTTTGCCACTAGCTATCTTACGCTTGAAGCAGGCTCTTGGACGCTCGAGTCGTTCGAGCGAGCAAGAATCTCTGGTCATTTTATTAGATCAACGCTTATTAAATCGTCAATATGGTTCGCAGATTCAAGCTAGTTTAGAGAAAATAGCTCCTCTTGTCATTGCTAAGACAGGAGAAGTAAAAGAAGTTGTTGAACAATTTAGGAGTTAACATGAATCAAAAACCCAATGGAACTCAGTATGTTCCCGGTGTCTTGCTAGCCGCTCTCACAGCAGGACTATCTATGGTGTTAGGAAAAGCAGTACCTATCCTTGGCTCTAGTCTCTTTGCTATCCTATGTGGGATTCTCTTGAATGCTAGTCAACTCTTGCCTCAAAATAGCAGGCCGGGACTAGCCTATTCAGGGAAAAAACTCTTGCAATATTCCATTATCTTGATGGGCTTTACCATGTCTTTTCAAAAGGTGACCCAATTGGGACTATCTTCTTTGGTCATTAGTCTACCGACCATCAGTATTGCCTTTTTCTCTGCTTTTGCAATGGGCTACCTCTTAAAAGCTCCGAAGATCTTAACAGCCTTGGTTGGAATGGGGACAGCTATTTGTGGAGGTTCTGCAATCGCGGCAGCCTCTCCTGTTCTAGAAGCTGATGAAAATGACATTGCTCTGTCCATGTCGACCATCTTTTTCTTTAATATCCTAGCGGTTTTCCTTTTTCCTTTCTTTGGTCACCTCCTTGCTATGACGGATCGGCAATTTGGTTTTTGGGCAGGAACGGCCATTAATGATACCTCATCTGTTGTAGCGGCCGCATTTTCCTATAGTAAAGCAGCGGGTGAAGTGGCTACGGTTGTGAAGTTGACCCGAGCTTTGATGATAATTCCTATCTGTTTTGGGATGTTGGGACTAAAACTTCTAGGACGGTCGAAACAGGATCGAGAAGGCAAGCCAGTGAAATTGAGTAAAATTGTTCCTTGGTTTATTTTCTACTTCCTTTTGGCTTCTTTAGTGACATCCTTTGGCTGGTTTCCAAGTTCTTTGATTCCCTTCTGTAAATGGTTGTCACAATATTTGATGGCTATGGCCTTGGTTGGCATTGGAAGTCAAGTGTCTATTCAGGCCTTCCGTAAGCAGGGGGTGGCTCCTCTTCTCATCGGCCTTGTGGCCTGGCTAGCTGTGTCCATTTCTAGTTTGCTACTTCAACACGTTTTAGGAATCTGAATGAAAGGGAGATGAAATGAAGAGACGTCAGTCTTTCAAACTTAGAGGAGATTTCTCCTTGATCACCACTGTTTTGTTATTATTGGCATTTGGAGTGGTGGCAGTCTACATTGCAGTATCGAATGATTATCCTGACTTGGTTTGGTCTATTTTAGGCCAACAGGTTGCCTGGATTGTTTTAGGATGTATGATTAGTTTTGTCGTTATGCTCTTTAATACAGAATTTTTATGGAAAGTAACGCCTTACTTGTATGTCTTTGGCTTGGTCTTAATGGTCTTGCCCCTTTATTTTTACAACCCAAACCTGGTTGCTTCGACCGGTTCTAAAAACTGGGTGGCCTACAAGGGGATCAGCCTCTTTCAGCCATCAGAATTTATGAAAATTTCTTATATCTTGATGGTCTCTCGTGCGATTGTTCATTTTTTACGAAACAATAGGGAAGAAGATCGGACGCTAAAAAAAGACTTTTTTCTCATTCTCCAAATTGCTGCCTATACCATACCGGTCCTAGGGCTTCTAGCCTTTCAACATGATTTTGGAACCTCCTTGGTATTTATGGCTATCTTCTCAGGAGTAGTCCTTATTTCAGGGGTCTCTTGGAAAATCATTTTACCAGTCTTTTTGACCCTCGCAGGTGGAATTGCTCTCTTTTTGGCTGTCTTTCTATCCGACGGTGGGCGAGCCTTTCTCCATCAAACTCTGGGGATGCCCACCTATCAGATGAACCGCATTTTAGCCTGGTTGAATCCTTTTGATTATGCACAAACCATGACCTTCCAACAGGCTCAGGGACAGCTGGCCATTGCCAGCGGTGGCCTATTGGGCCAAGGATTTAATGTGTCCAATCTATTGATCCCTGTCAGGGAGAGTGATATGATTTTTACGGTCATCGCGGAAGATTTTGGATTTGTAGGAGGATTGGGTCTCCTTCTCTTATACATGTTTTTAGTCTATAAGATGTTGCGAATTACCCTGAAATCCAATAATCAATTTTACACCTATATCTCAACTGGTTTCATCATGATGCTGGTCTTCCACATATTTGAGAACATTGGGGCGGTGACGGGGATCTTGCCTCTCACTGGAATTCCCTTGCCTTTTATCTCACAAGGAGGATCCGCTATTGTGAGTAACCTTATTGGGATTGGCTTATTATTATCCATGAGCCATCAAAATAGGGTGAGTGAAGAACGGAAAAAAGAAAGTCGACTATTGAGACAGAAACAATTGAGTCGACTACACGAGAAAGGAATAATTTGATATGACAAAAGTAGCAGTGATGTTAGCAAATGGTTTCGAGGAAATCGAAGCCTTGACCGTTGTCGATGTCTTGCGAAGAGCAGCAATCGAGTGTTTGATGGTTGGATTTGATCCAGAAGTGACAGGTTCCCATGGGATCACAGTGAAGGTAGATGAGGTCTGGTCCGGTTCGTTGGATCATTTTGATGGCATTGTCCTTCCAGGAGGGATGCCGGGAGCAGCAAATCTACGCGACCATGAGGGCTTAATCCAGTCTTTAAAAGAAGCCCATGAACGAGGAAAAACTCTAGCAGCTATTTGTGCAGCTCCGATTGTCTTGGATCGGGCTGGACTACTTGATGAAAAACGCTATACCTGCTATGATGGCTTTGAAAAAGAAATTGGAACAGAGCATTATGTGAAAGAAGCAGTGGTCCAGGATGGTCACATTTTGACCAGTCGGGGTCCTGCAACAGCACTTGCTTTTTCCTATGCCCTGGTCAACCATTTTGGTGGAGATGCCACAGCATTGAGAGAAGGGATGCTCTATCAAGATGTTTTTGGGACATCGGCCCCATAGTTGTTGAGAAGAAAAATGAAGGTAGGAAAATTCCTATCTTCATTTTTTTATAGGCTAGTTTTGTCAAAATATAAATGCTTTTTGAATGAAAGTAAAACAGGTGGGGGATGACTGTAAAAAAACCGTGAAAACATTGACTTTACAAGCAATTTTTTGAAAATTATGGTATAATTGAAGCTATGGATTATCATGATTTTATATGGGATCTTGGTGGGACTTTATTGGACAATTATGAGACCTCTACAAAAGCTTTTGTAGCGACCTTACAGTATTTCCAAAGGGAGGCTGATCATGATTCCGTTTATGCAGCTTTAAAGGTTTCCACGGATTATGCTGTTCAGCAGTTTGCCTCAGACCTTCCAGACTTTTTGGGAGAGTATAAACAGCGAGAGAAAGAAGCTCTTGAAATCCCCTGCTTATTCGAGGGGACTGAGGAGTTATTGCATCGTCTAACAGCAATCGGAGCCCGTCATTTTTTGGTTTCTCACCGTGACCATCATGTAGAGACCATCTTAGAAAAAACAGGGATTCGTCATTACTTTACAGAAGTTGTGACTGCTGATGATGGTTTTCCACGTAAACCAGATCCTACGTCCATGTTGTATCTAAAAGACAAGTATGCGATTGAGTCTGGCTTGGTGATTGGAGATCGCCCAATCGATATCGAAGCTGGTCAGAGAGCTGGCATGGCGACCTATTTGTTCGACTCAATGGATCAATTAAGTGCCTATATTTTTAATTAGAAAAGGGAAAGAATGACAGAAGAATTGAAGCAAGAAACGACTGGTCAAGAATATGATGCCAGTCAAATTCAGGTTTTAGAAGGTTTAGAAGCAGTTCGGATGCGTCCGGGGATGTATATCGGATCCACTTCTAAAGAAGGTCTTCACCATTTGGTCTGGGAAATCGTCGATAACTCAATCGATGAGGCCCTTGCAGGCTTTGCTAGCCATATCGAAGTCTTTATCGAAGCGGACAATTCGATTACAGTCGTCGATGATGGACGGGGTATTCCGGTTGACATTCAAGAAAAAACGGGCCGTCCAGCGGTTGAGACTGTCTTTACCGTTCTCCATGCGGGAGGAAAATTTGGCGGTGGTGGTTACAAGGTTTCTGGTGGACTCCATGGAGTTGGATCATCCGTCGTAAATGCTTTGTCGACTCAGTTGGATGTGCACGTCCATAAGAATGGTCAAATTCATTACCAAGAATACAAACGTGGGCAAGTCGTTGCAGATCTTGAAGTGATCGGTGAAACTGATCGAACTGGTACAACTGTTCACTTTACTCCAGACCCAGAGATTTTCACAGAAACAACCGTCTTTGATTTTGACAAGTTGAACAAACGGATTCAAGAATTAGCCTTCTTGAACCGTGGCTTACGGATCTCGATCACGGACAAGCGTGAAGGGCAGGAGCAAACGAAAGATTACCACTATGAGGGTGGGATTGCTAGTTATGTAGAATACATCAACGAAAACAAGGATGTCATCTTCGAAACTCCGATTTATACCGATGGAGAATTGGATGATATCACGGTTGAAGTAGCCATGCAGTATACGACTGGTTATCACGAAACCGTCATGAGTTTTGCCAATAACATCCATACCCATGAAGGGGGAACTCATGAACAAGGTTTCCGTACAGCTTTGACCCGTGTTATCAACGACTATGCGCGTAAGAATAAACTTCTCAAGGACAATGAAGAAAATCTAACAGGGGAAGATGTCCGGGAAGGGTTGACTGCAGTGATTTCTGTCAAACACCCAAATCCACAGTTTGAAGGACAAACCAAGACCAAACTTGGAAACTCTGAAGTGGTGAAGATTACCAACCGCTTGTTCAGCGATGCCTTCTCTGATTTCTTGTTGGAAAATCCGCAGATTGCTAAGAAAATTGTCGAAAAGGGAATTTTGGCTGCCAAAGCGCGTGTTGCTGCTAAGCGCGCCCGTGAAGTCACCCGTAAGAAATCTGGTTTAGAAATCTCAAACCTTCCTGGTAAATTAGCAGACTGTTCATCTAACAATCCAGCTGAGACAGAACTCTTCATCGTCGAAGGAGACTCTGCCGGAGGATCTGCTAAATCAGGTCGAAACCGCGAGTTCCAGGCGATTCTCCCTATTCGGGGGAAAATCCTCAACGTGGAAAAAGCCAGCATGGATAAGATTTTAGCCAACGAAGAAATTCGTAGCCTTTTCACAGCTATGGGAACTGGTTTTGGTGCAGAATTTGATGTATCAAAAGCCCGTTATCAAAAATTAGTCATCATGACAGATGCCGATGTCGATGGAGCTCATATTCGAACCCTCCTCTTGACCTTGATCTATCGCTATATGAAACCAGTTTTGGAGGCAGGCTATGTTTACATCGCCCAACCACCAATCTATGGTGTAAAAGTCGGTAGTGAAATCAAAGAATACATCCAACCAGGAGCCAACCAAGAAGCAGAATTGGCTGAAGCCTTGGAGCGCTATTCTGAAGGTCGTTCCAAACCAACGATTCAACGATACAAAGGTTTGGGTGAGATGGATGATCATCAGCTCTGGGAAACAACGATGAACCCAGAACATCGCCTCATGGCGCGTGTGACAGTTGATGATGCAGCAGAAGCAGATAAAATCTTTGATATGCTTATGGGGGATCGAGTAGAACCTCGTCGTGAATTTATCGAAGAAAATGCCGAATATAGTACACTTGATGTATAAAATTCTGCGATATTTGCCAATTATTCGAATATTTATGATATAATAACTACGATTACTTTCAAGTAATTTAATGAAGGAGTTTTTATATGTCTAGTGGACTAATTATTCTCATTATTGTCATTGGGGTCCTCTTGGTTTTAGGATATGTAGTGGCAGTCTTATTGAGAAAGCGTAACGAAGCCTTACTGGCATCTCTGGAAGAACGAAAAGAACAGTTGTATAACCTTCCGGTAAATGATGAAGTAGAAGAAGTGAAGAATATGCATTTGATTGGTCAAAGTCAAGTTGCATTTCGTGAATGGAATCAAAAATGGGTGGACCTATCCCTCAATTCTTTTGCTGATATCGAGAACAACCTCTTTGAAGCAGAAGGCTACAACAATTCTTTCCGCTTCTTAAAAGCAAAGCAAGCGATTGGAAATATTGAGAGTCAGGTTCAATTGATTGATGAAGACATCAAGGCCATCCGTCAAGCTTTATCTGAATTAAAAGAAAAAGAAGAGAAGAATAGTGGACGGGTTGTTCATGCCTTGGATATGTTTGAAAACTTGCAAAAACAAGTAGCTTCTGATCCGGACGCATACGGCCCAGCGCTTCCCGAAATCGAGAAGCAAGCTGAAAATATTCAAGTTGAGTTTTCAAAATTTGTAACCTTGAATTCATCAGGTGACCCTGTTGAAGCTGCAGAAATTTTGGATACGGCTGAAAACCACATTGTAGCCTTGACGCATATTGTTGAAAAAGTTCCCGCAATTGTGAAGGATGTCCAAACAACTCTTCCTGATCAATTGGAAGATTTGGAAGCTGGTCATCGCAAACTATTGGAGTCTGGTTATCATTTTACAGAGACCGATTTGGAAGCACGTTTCCAACAATTGCATGCAGCTTTGAAAGCCAACCTACAAAATGTTGCTGCTCTTGAATTAGATAATGCGCTCTATGAAAATGAGCAGATTCAAGAAGAAATCAACGCCTTGTATGATATTTTCACTCGTGAAATTGAATCACACAAAGTTGTTGAAAAATTGGTCAAAGCCTTACCAGGTTACCTTGCCCATGCGAAGGAAAATAACAAGCGTTTAGCAGAAGAAGTTGAACGTCTCAGCAAAACATTTGAAAGCAAAGAACTCAAGGAAAATCATTTGAAGGAGTTAGAAGCTGAATTAACAGCTCAAGAGCTCGTTGTAGAAGATGCCTTGAAGGATACATCTGAAACTCAAAAAGCCTACTCTATCCTTCAAGAAGAGTTAGAAGCGATTGAAGAGCGTCTGAAAGAGATTGAAGATGATCAAATTGCTTTGAGCGAAACCTTGTCTAAGATTGAGAAAGACGACACCAATGCTCGTCAAAAGGTAAATATCTACGCCAACCGTTTACATGCCATTAAGCGTTACATGGATAAGCGGAACTTACCTGGAATTCCTCAATCCTTCCTTACTATCTTCTTCACTGCAAGTGATAACACAGAAGCTCTCTTGGCTGAGTTAGAAGGTCGTCGTGTCAATATTGAAAACGCCAACCGTCTCCTGGATATTTTGACTAACGATATGACAGAGTTAGAGGAAGAAACCTACAAATTAGTACAATATGCTACTCTAACAGAGCAGTTGCTTCAATACTCAAATCGCTATCGTTCATTCGACGATCATGTCCAAGCAGCGTTTGATGAAGCCTTGTACATCTTTGAAAAAGAGTATGACTATCCTGCTTCATTCAAAGTCATTTCAGAAGCATTGGAAACAGTTGAACCAGGAGTAACAGAGAGATTTGTTACCTCATTTGAAAAAACAAGAGAATCCATCCGATTCTAATCCAAAACATCCAGGAGAATATTCCTGGATGTTTTTTTATGGAGATGAAGCTGTGGTGGGAAAGGGAAGGATAGAAAAAAGGAGATGAGTCCATGAAAGTTTTAATTGCTCCAGATTCATTCAAAGAAAGCTTACCTGCGAAAGATGTAGCGGAAATTATTGCAGAAGGCTTGCGTCAGTCACTCCTTGATGTAGAACCGGTCACCTGTCCTGTTGGAGATGGTGGGGAAGGGACAGTGGATGCCATCAGCTACTCATTGGAATTGAAGGAAACTTTTACCCTTGTCACAGGTCCATTTGGAGAGTCAGTAGAAATGCGGTATATGGAGAAGGATTCTTTGGCTCTCTTTGAAGTAGCAGACTTGATCGGTTTAGGAAAAATTCCAGTTGATCAACGCCGTCCACTTGACCTAGAGACCCGAGGAATTGGTGAACTGATTTGTTTTTTAATCAAACAGGGAAAAAAGGAGATTTATATCGGGGTTGGAGGAACAGCGACCAATGATGGGGGCCTGGGACTTGCAGTAGGACTAGGCTACCAATTCTATGATCGAGAAGGAAGAGAATTAAAGGCCTGTGGACAAAGTCTTTTAGATTGGGATTCCATCCGTAAAGAGGAAGCGTTCAAGATCCCAGATGATGTCCAGATACAGATCTTAGCAGATGTATCCAATCCCTTATGTGGACTAGATGGTGCGACCTTTATTTTTGGAAAACAAAAGGGGCTCAGTCCCAATATGTTTGAACAAGTGGATCAAGCTATTAACAGCTTTTACGAAAAGCATTGTCCAAGTATTTTGACTCAAGCAGGGATGGGTGCTGGTGGAGGTCTTGCTGCGGGTCTTTGTGCCTTCGCGCAAGCGAGGCTAGTATCAGGGATTGATAGCTGTTTAGATCTGATCGACTTTAACTCCAAAGTAGTCAATGCAGACTTGGTCATTGTCGGTGAAGGACGACTGGACCATCAGAGTCTATCCGGGAAAGCTCCGATAGGGGTTGCGAGACGAACCCCAAAAGGAATCCCAGTAATAGCCATTTGTGGTAGTCTTGCAGATGATTTACCAAGTCTCCCATTTGAAAATATAGTTGGTGCCTTTTCTATTACGAAACATCCCGATAGTTTAGAGCAACTTCTGAAGGATGTGAGGGAAAATCTTCTCTTTACAGCTAGAAATATCGGAAATCTATTAAGCATAGAAAAAAGCGGTTAAACCGCTTCAAATTGAAGATAAAGTCTTCAGAAAAACTTTCCTTAGGTGAGTACGGACGTCAGCGAACTTTTTCAAAGTTCCATGACTAATTA
>NZ_JVIQ01000043.1:0-33686 GCF_001072745.1 Streptococcus sp. 400_SSPC
ATATTAGTATATCACGTCCATATGTCCTTGTCAATATCTTTTTTCTATTTTTTTAAATTTTTTATTGTTTTTTTAATTTGAAAAAAGGAAATGCTGTTAAATCAGCACTTCCCAAGTTCTTTTATGATTTCTTCGAGATAAACCTCTTCTCGGTTTCCTCGATCAATCAATCCTCTTTTTGAGATTTTTAACAGATCTAGCGAATATTGTTTAATTTTCACTAATTCACTTTCAGTTAACTGTTTTTTCGAATATTGCCTTCTTAATTCTTTCGGATTTTCTTTACTAAAATCAAAAACTATATTTTGAGCTAAATACTCGTCTAATTCTTTGATATTATGATGCAATCCGACATGAAATGCAATTGGTGCAAATGTTTTATTTAATGGTTGAGTACAAACACTTCTATATTCGATGGTTCCTCTTGTTGTTAAATCTTGAAAATGGTAGCTTCTATGATTCTTTAGGTCCTCTTCTTGCGGTTTTATTTCTTGTCTAGTTCTATCTAAGCGATAGGCTACTATTTTTTCTTTTGCGAGATAATCCTCTACTCTAATAGGTTCGAAATATAAGATTTCATTCTCACGATAAACATAAAACAAGGCTGTCTTCGCTAAATATTCTAGAAAATCCTGTTCATTTATAAACGCCTTAGGATTTACACCAACATTTTCCTGATAATAGCCATGCATGGAATCTTCCCAGAAAATATCTCTTGAGATCTTCGTATCCCAGTCTTCTCCATCAAAAACGGAATTAGCAAACAGATATGCTTTTGCTGGCTCCACCTTATTCATTGCATTAATTATTTCCAAATAATTCATTCTTGAAACATCCAATTGTACTTGATTGCCACAAATAAAGGTTCCATAGTCTGGATAATGATGGAATCGATGGTTAGGATATTGTCCAGACAGTTGCAAGAATTGAATCAGCATTTTATAACGATCAATTTTTACAGGTTGATTTTCATTTATTCTCCAATAAGGATGAATGCCTTTTCCTTCTATTTGATGCTGTCTCTCTCTTAAGAATGGCTGAATGATCCCTAAATAGTGTTGAAACCGGCTTTCGACTTCTTGGATGGTTTTAGTCTTTTCAAAAGCAAATTCAATGGTATTGTAAGATAACTCAAATACAATTTGATCTTTGTTTATTTTATGTTGTAACTGGACTGGGTTCCCATCTTCATCTTGTTTAATCGCAATAAACTCTTCAACTTCTTGCAGATGCTTAAAAAGAGCCTTTGTAACCAGTACATCCGTTTTATTCCCCATTGTATTTACGATTGGAAATTCGAGTTCAACCCCAATGTACTGCTCTGGATTATCTTTTAGCGAGGCAAGATAACGCTTTGCCAATAATTGCTGGGCGAGTGCTTGTGATTTTTCTTTTACTGTCATAACTCTTCTATTATATCAAAAAACGCCTGCTTACGAAATTGTTTTAAATTAAAGCAATTTCGTAAACAAGCGTCTACCATTTACCTCAATATGATGAGTGTTACCGCTAGGATAAATCCTAGCGGCAGACCAGAGCTAGACTAAGAAGAACCGTTCAGTCCTTCCAACATCATAACACTCAACAAAATTGATGATTTTATACTAATTCGATAATTGCCATTGGCGCAGCATCCCCACGGCGTGGTTCAGTTTTAAGGATACGAGTATATCCACCATTGCGCTCAGCATAACGTGGTGCAAGTTCAGAGAACAATTTTTGAAGTGCAGTTGTTTCTGAATATTTACCAGTTTCTTCATCAAAGTTTTGTGATGCAACTTCGTTACGTACGTAAGCAGCTGCTTGACGACGTGCATGCAAGTCACCACGTTTACCTAAAGTAATCATTTTTTCAACTGATTTACGGATTTCTTTTGCACGTGCTTCAGTTGTTACGATTGCTTCATTGATGATAAGATCTGTAGTCAAATCACGAAGCATTGCTTTACGTTGTGAGCTAGTGCGTCCTAGTTTACGGTAAGCCATGTATTCCTCCTCTATTTATCGTTTTTTAGCCCAAGGCCTAAATCGGCAAGCTTAACTTTAACTTCTTCGAGACTCTTACGTCCAAGGTTACGAACCTTCATCATTTCTGGTTCAGATTTTTCTGTCAAATCATACACAGTATTGATACCGGCACGTTTCAAACAGTTATATGAACGAACAGAAAGATCCAATTCTTCGATGGTACGTTCTAGTACTCGATCATCTGATGCTGTATCTACTTCCTTCATAACATCTGTCGCAATCGCGATTTCTGTTAAGTTCGTAAAGAGGTTAAGGTGTTCTGTCAAAATACGAGCAGATAAACCTAAAGCATCTTCTGGAATAATTGTTCCATTTGTTAAGATTTCAAGGGTTAGTTTGTCAAAACCATCGTTGCTACCAACGCGAGCTGGTTCAACTTGGTAATTAACTTTTGTCACTGGCGTATAGATTGAATCTACAGCAAGTGTACCTACTGGTGCATCATCTTTTTTATTTTGATCAGCTGGAACATAACCACGACCGCTGTTTACAGTCAAAGTCGCTTTGAAGCTTGATCCTTCACCGATGGTGAAAAGATAATGATCAGGGTTTACAATTTCAATATCACTATCTGTAAGAATATCTCCAGCAGTTACTTCTGCAGGACCTTCTACATCAAGTTCAATAATCTTTTCGTCTTGGACGTAAGATTTTACAGCGATTCCTTTAACGTTAAGAATGATTTGCATAACGTCTTCACGGACACCTGGAACTGTATCAAATTCGTGCAATACACCTTCAATATTAATTGAAGTAACAGCAGCACCTGGAAGTGAAGCTAATAATACGCGACGAAGAGAGTTCCCTAGTGTTGTACCATAACCACGTTCAAGTGGTTCTACTACAAATACACCGTAATCTTTATTTTCATCAATTTTTGTTATATTTGGTTTTTCAAACTCAATCATTTGCTATACTCCCTCTGAAACGAAAAGCTGTGTAATTGTTGATGATTATACACGGCGACGTTTTGGAGGACGAGCACCATTGTGTGGCACAGGAGTCACATCGCGGATTGCAGTAACTTCAAGACCAGCAGCAGCAAGAGCACGAATAGCAGACTCACGACCAGAACCAGGACCTTTAACAGTAACTTCTACTGATTTAAGACCATGTTCTTGAGCTGATTTTGCAGCAGCTTCTGAAGCCATTTGTGCAGCAAATGGTGTAGATTTACGAGAACCTTTGAAACCAAGAGCACCTGCAGATGACCATGCAATTGCGTTACCATGCACATCAGTAATCATAACAATTGTGTTATTAAATGTTGCGTGAATATGAGCAATACCTGATTCGATATTCTTTTTCACACGACGTTTACGTGTTGGTTTAGCCAAGATTTTTACCTCCTTATTTTATTTTCTTATTTTTTCTTACCAGCAATCGCAACAGCTTTACCTTTACGAGTGCGAGCATTGTTTTTAGTGTTTTGTCCACGAACAGGAAGTCCACGACGGTGACGGATACCACGGTATGAACCGATTTCCATCAAACGTTTAATGTTCAAGTTCACTTCACGACGAAGGTCACCTTCTACTTTAATTGCGTCAACTTCACGACGGATAGCATCTTCTTGATCTGGTGTAAGGTCGCGAACACGAATATCTTCAGAAACGCCTGCAGCAGCAAGAATTTTCTTAGATGTTGGAAGTCCGATACCGTATACATAAGTCAATGAAATTACTACACGTTTGTCATTTGGAATGTCAACTCCAGCAATACGAGCCATGTTTTCTCCTTTCTATCTTATCCTTGACGTTGTTTGTGTTTTGGATTTGCTGGGCAAATTACCATAACACGACCATTACGACGAATTACTTTACAGTATTCGCAAATTGGTTTGACCGATGGTCTTACTTTCATTTTTATCCCTCCAAGTTTTTCGATTATTTAAAGCGGTATGTGATACGTCCACGTGTCAAATCGTACGGACTCATCTCCACTGTAACACGATCTCCCGCTAAAATACGAATATAGTTTTTACGAATTTTACCAGAAACTGTTGCTAAAATCTGATGTCCATTTTCAAGTTCAACCGTAAACATAGCATTCGGCATCGTATCGACTACTTTGCCTTCTACTTCAATCACATCGTCTTTTGCCACGCAAAAGTACCTCCATAAATTTCGATTCATTCCTCTGAGCACAGAGGTAACAATTATAAGTCAGACTAATTCATTGTATCACTTGTTATCAATTATTGCAAGTGACTAAAACGTTTTTATTTCAAATTCTCCAAGACTTTTTGGATATCTTTAAAGACGTCGTTAATGTCTTGATTTCCTTCGATATCATGGACTAACCCTTTTGCACGATAATGAGCAAGAATCGGCTCACCTTGAGCAATATTCACATCCAAGCGACGTTTAACCGTTTCTGGCTTATCGTCCTCACGTTGGTAATAGTCTTCTTCCTTGTAATCAGCTGGTGGATTGAATACCTTATGGTAGGTTTCACCTGTTTCACGGTGAATGATACGTCCACTCAAGCGTTCAAGAAGGCAAGATGGATCTACTTCGATGTTGATCACTCCCTCAAGTTCAAGACCAAGGTCGACCAAGATTTGATCCAAAGCATGTGCTTGTTCAATCGTGCGAGGGAAACCATCTAAGAGGAATCCTTTTTCTTTAATATCGTCTTGAGCCAAACGTTCTTTTACAATCCCGTTTGTCACATCATCTGGCACCAATTCACCTTTATCGATGAATGATTTTGCCAACACACCCATTTCGGTTTGATTGGCCATTGCAGCACGGAACATATCCCCAGTTGAGATATGTGCAACTTGAAATTGTTCTACAATCTTAGCCGCTTGTGTCCCCTTACCTGCTCCAGGCAATCCCATGATTAATAGATTCATAATCATTTGCTCCTTATTTTGTTTTTAAATAAGTCTGTTACGATCTAACAAACTTATTCAAAAACAAAATAGAAGGTTGACAATGTCAACCTAATTCTATTCTGTTGTATCCATGAAACCAATGTATTTGCGTTTCAATAAGTAACCTTCTAATTGTTTCATTCCTTCAATACCAGTTGAGATGATAATCAAGAGACTAGTTCCTCCAAGAGCAACTGTATCTGTCAAACCAAAGACATCCCGAGCAAGGATTGGAATAATGGTGATGAATCCAAGGAAGAGAGAACCAACCGTAGCCAACCGTCTAAGAAGACGTGACATGTAGTCTTCCGTTCCCTTACCCGGACGTACACCTGGAATGTAGGCACCACTCTTTTGTAGATTTTCCGCAGTTTTTTCTGG
Source organism: Streptococcus sp. 400_SSPC (assembly GCF_001072745.1). NCBI lineage: Bacteria > Bacillati > Bacillota > Bacilli > Lactobacillales > Streptococcaceae > Streptococcus > Streptococcus sp. 400_SSPC. The sequence continues at coordinate 5,291 of NZ_JVIQ01000043.1, forward strand.
GTTAATCTGTACAAATGTGTAGAAGAAAGTAAACAAGATGATTAGCAAAGCATACATTGCTACACCTGTTGGTGTATTGGTCGCTAACATAGATTGTGCTGTTCGAACCCATCCAGCATTGTAACCCATGGCACTAATGACCTGGAAAATTGCTGCCGGTGCAGCTGTGATCGAACTAGCAAAGATGACAGGAATAACTCCAGCTGGGTTCACCTTCAATGGAAGATATGAGCTAGATGGTGCTCCTTGTGCAATTTTTGTGTATTGAATTGGAATTTTATACTGTGCTTGTTCCACAAAGGTTGTGAAGTAAACAATCACTAATACCGCTAAGATTAACACACCTATGAAAATTAGTGAATTAGTCAATTGTCCATGACGAACGTTAACAAATGAATCTTCGTAAACACCTTTGATCATCTCTGGAATTGAAGAAACAATCCCCGCAAAGATAATCATAGAAACACCATTCCCGTATCCTTTATCGGAAATTTGTTCTCCAAGCCAAGTGACAATCATTGAACCCGTCGTTAAAATCGCACCAATCAAGATGTAGGTTTCAACGTTCGGTGTGGATACCAATTTAGCTTGTGACAAAGTATGGAAAGTAGCTGTAATTCCAATGGATTGAACGAAAGCTAGAACCAAGGCAATATAGCGTGTTGCCTGATTCAACTTTCTCCGCCCAACTTCTCCTTGTTTCCCCCACTCAACAAATTTCGGAAGCAAATCCATTTGAAGGAGCTGAACTACGATGGAAGCCGTGATGTAAGGACTCACCCCGAGGGCGAAGACAGAGAAGTTTCTCATGGCATTCCCTGACACCAAGCTCATCATATTCAAGAAGGAAACATCTTGTAAGTTGTTAAGGATTTTCGCATTCACACCAGGAACCGTGATCGTGGTCCCGATTCGGAAGACAAGTATGATAAAAATAGTAAATAAAATTTTTGATCTTACTTGTTTAACCTTAAATGCATCTTTTAATAATTTAAAGAACATAGGTCACCCCTCTTAGATGACTTCTACTGAACCACCTTTAGCAGTGATAGCTTCTTCAGCTGATTTAGAGAATTTAGCTGCCTTAACAGACAATTTCTTAGTCAATTCTCCGTTACCAAGAATTTTAATTCCTGATTTTTCAGCTTTTACAATACCTGCTTCCACAAGTACTACTGGTGTTACTTCAGCACCATCTTCGAAGACGTTCAACTGATCAAGGTTCACAATAGCATATTCTTTAGCATTGATGTTTGTAAATCCACGTTTTGGAAGACGACGGAACAATGGAGTTTGTCCACCTTCAAAACCAAGACGTACACCGCCACCGCTACGAGCTTTTTGACCTTTTTGACCACGGCCAGAAGTTTTACCATTACCAGATGAAGTACCACGACCAACACGGTTGCGGACTTTACGTGAACCTGCAGCAGGTTGTAATTCATGAAGTTTCATTATTATTTTCTCCTCTTTTGTAAATTGCTAACGCTTGTAATCAGGAAAAGGTGTCCCGACTACAAACTCGCCTATACTTATATTTAGTTTTAGGGGATGAGAAATTTCTCATACCCCTGAAAACCTTGTTTCTATTTTTTAATAGATTATTTTACTTCTTCAACTGTTACCAAGTGAGATACTGCAGTGATCATACCACGTACTGCTGGGTTATCTTCTTTAATAACAGAGCTGTTCAATTTGCCAAGTCCAAGTGCTACAACAGTTTTACGTTGTGACGGGATGCGTCCGATTGGAGACTTAGTCAAAGTAATTTTAATTTGAGCCATTTGAATCTCCTTTCTTAAGCCAAGTCAGAAACTGAAATACCACGAAGGGCAGCAACTTCTTCAGCGCGTTTCAATTGAGCTAAACCTTCCACTGTTGCACGAACAATGTTGATTGGAGTGTTTGATCCAAGTGATTTAGATGTTACATCTGCAATACCTGCCAATTCAACAACGGCACGAACTGCACCACCTGCAGCAACCCCAGCCCCTTCGATAGCTGGTTTCAACAATACACGAGCTCCACCAAATACTGATGTTACTTCATGAGGAATTGTTGTTCCAACCATAGGAACTTCAATCAAGTTTTTCTTAGCATCTTCTACTGCTTTACGGATTGCTTCTGGTACTTCTTGAGCTTTACCTGTACCAAAACCAACACGTCCGTTACGGTCACCAACAACTACAAGAGCTGCAAAGCGAAGACGACGTCCACCTTTAACAACTTTTGTAACACGGTTGATGGCAACTACGCGTTCTTCAAGTTCAACTGCATTGTCTTTAAATGCCATTTTCTAGTGTCCTCCTATTAGAATTTCAATCCGTTTTCACGAGCTGCATCAGCCAAAGCTTTAACACGTCCGTGATATAGATATCCACCGCGGTCGAACACCACTTCAGAAATACCTTTAGCAACTGCACGTTCAGCAACAAGTTTGCCGACAACAACGGCTTGTTCAGTTTTAGTTCCTTTTGAAACTTCTTTGTCAAGAGTTGAAGCGCTTGCGAGCGTTACACCCGCTACGTCATCAATTACTTGAGCGTAGATGCCTGTATTAGAACGGAATACGTTCAAACGTGGGCGATCAGCAGTTCCAGAGAGTTTTCCGCGAACGCGACGGTGGCGTTTTTGACGGATTTTATTTTTATCTGGTTTCGAAATCACAATTTTCACCTCTTAATTTTAAAATCATGTGCTAAGCACTGAGTTGGTAAGATGAAGATTGGTTGAAAAACAACCAAACTACATTATTTACCTGTTTTACCTTCTTTACGGCGAACGAATTCACCAACATAACGGATCCCTTTACCTTTGTAAGGTTCTGGTGAACGAAGGCTACGTACGTAAGCAGCTGTTTGACCAACTACTTCTTTTGAAATTCCGCTAACAACGATTGTTGTTGGGTTTGGAAGTTCAAAAGTAATTCCTTCTGGAGCTTCAACTTCGTCTGGATGTGATTTACCAACAGCCAAAACAAGTTTTGATCCTTGAAGTTGTGCACGGTAACCAACCCCGCGCATTTCAAGTTCTTTCTTGAATCCTTCTGAGACACCAATTACCATGTTGTTCAAAAGGGCACGAGTAGTTCCGTGGATAGTTTTCATTTCTTTTGAATCGTTTGGACGGTGAAGGGTTACTTCAGTACCTTCCACACGGATTTCAATATCTTTTGAGAACTCACGAGTAAGTTCTCCTTTAGGTCCTTTTACAGTTACAACGTTGTCATTGTTAGTGAGTTCAACACCAGCAGGCAACACGATAACTTTATTACCAATACGTGACATGTTTTTATCCTCCTGTTAAATTGTCAGGCCTTTGAAGGCCAGTTTTCACGGGGTTTAAATCATTTTGATTTAAAAGTTAATGTTTAGGTCTCAATTCTAAGTGAATCGAGGCATCGTCTCGCAGACATAACTTTGGGTTAGGCAAGAGACGATAACAAAGAGCCACAACGAAATCGGGAGCTAAATATTACCAAACGTAAGCGATAACTTCCCCACCAACGTTCTTTTGGCGTGCTTCTTTATCAGTAAGCAAACCTTCAGAAGTTGAAAGGATAGCAATTCCAAGTCCATTAAGAACTTTTGGAAGATCTTCACGTTTTTTGTAAACACGCAAACCTGGTTTAGAAACACGTTTCAAGTTTGTGATAACTTTTTCACCGTTTGCTCCGTATTTCAAGAACACGCGGATGATACCTTGTTTGTCATCTTCGATTACTTCAACGTTTTTTACAAAACCTTCGCGTTTAAGGATTTCAGCAATCCCTTTTTTGATGTTTGATGCAGGTACTTCAAGTACTTCGTGTTTTGCTTGGTTAGCGTTACGAATACGAGTTAGGAAGTCTGCGATTGGGTCAGTCATAACCATTTTATATTTCTCCTCTTACTAGTAGTTTGAATGTTTCACTTGCTAGTTAATGATTGAGCTAGGCTCAGAAAGTTTTGATACATACAAATGAGGATTTCTCATTTGAACACGAGCTACAACCTGGGCAAAAAAGATAGATTTGTCTTGGAGCATCGCTCCTGCATCAAATCTTCTATTTTTGCTGAGGTTGTCACGCTCTTTGTATCATGCTATTACCAAGATGCTTTAGTGACACCAGGGATTTGTCCTTTGTATGCCAATTCACGGAAGCAAACACGGCAAAGTTTAAACTTGCGGTAAACTGAGTGTGGACGTCCACAACGTTCACAGCGAGTGTATGCTTGAGTAGAGAACTTCGCTGGGCGTTTGTTCTTAGCAATCATAGATTTTTTAGCCATTAGTTTTACCTCCTATATTATTTTGCAAACGGCATACCAAGGCCAGTAAGCAATGCACGTGATTCTTCGTCTGTGTTCGCAGTAGTTACGATTACGATATCCAAACCACGAGTTTTATCAACATCATCAAAGTTGATTTCTGGGAAGATCAATTGTTCTTTCACACCAAGTGTGTAGTTTCCGCGTCCGTCAAATGATTTTGTTGGAACACCATGGAAGTCACGAACACGTGGAAGTGAAACTGAAACCAATTTGTCCAAGAATTCGTACATACGTTCGCCACGAAGAGTTACTTTCGCACCGATCGCTACACCTTCACGAAGACGGAAGCCGGCGATTGATTTTTTAGCTTTTGTGATAAGTGGTTTTTGACCTGAGATCAATGCCAATTCTTCAGCAGCTTTCTCAAGGTTTTTAGCGTTAGAAACAGCATCTCCAACACCCATGTTCAAAACGATCTTATCAACTTTTGGCACTGCCATAACTGATGAGTAGTTAAATTGTTCAGTCAAAGCTGGAACTACTTCATTAAGGTATTTTTCTTTTAAACGATTAGCCATTATACTTCTCCTTTCCTTCGTGATTAGTCAAGCACTTCGCCTGATTTTTTGTTATAACGAACTTTTTTGCCGTCTACGAATTTGTAGCCAACACGTCCAGCAACACCGTTCTTGTCCAAGACTTGAACGTTTGATACATGGATTGGAGCTTCTTTTTCGATGATAGCACCTTGAGGGTTTTCGTTATTTGGACGTTGGTGTTTTTTAACAAGGTTTACACCTTCAACAACAACTTTATTTACTTTTGGAAGAGCAGCAACGACTTTAGCTTCAACACCTTTGTCTTTACCAGCAATTACACGAACTTTGTCGCCAGTTTTTACAAACATTTTATTCTCCTTTTATTCTTACGCCCGATGGGCACCCTGGCCAATGGGCCAGGGGACTGTGTTTGTGATTTTTAAAATTAAAGTACTTCTGGAGCAAGTGATACGATCTTCATGAAACCACCGTCACGCAATTCGCGAGCGACTGGGCCAAAGATACGAGTTCCGCGAGGAGTTTTGTCTTCACGGATGATCACTGCAGCATTTTCGTCGAATTTGATGTATGAACCATCTTTACGACGAGCACCTGATTTAGTACGAACGATAACAGCTTTTACAACGTCACCTTTTTTAACCGCACCACCAGGAGTAGCTTGTTTTACAGATGCCACAATAACATCACCGATGTTTGCAAATTTACGTCCTGAACCACCAAGAACTTTGATAGTCAAGATTTCGCGAGCACCACTGTTGTCTGCGACTTTCAAACGAGTTTCTGTTTGAATCATTTCAGTTTTCTCCTTTCAGGTTAGATTAGATGATGACCGCTTCTTCAACAACTTCTACAAGACGGAAGCGTTTTGTAGCTGAAAGCGGACGAGTTTCCATGATACGAACGATATCGCCTTCTTTGGCAACGTTGTTTTCATCATGAGCTTTGTATTTTTTAGAATAGTTGATACGTTTACCATAGACTGGGTGGTTACGTTTAGTTTCAACTACAACTGTGATTGTTTTGTCCATTTTGTCAGACACAACGCGTCCAACAAGAACTTTACGATTATTGCGTTCCATTGAAATTCTCCTTCCCTAGTCTATTATTTAGCTTCTGATTGAACAGTTTTGATACGAGCGATTTGTTTTTTCACTTCTTTCAAACGTCCAGTTTGCTCCAATTGACCTGCAGCCGCTTGGAAACGAAGTTCAAACAATTCTTTTTTCAATTCATTTTCACGCTTCGCGAGTTCTTCTTGAGAAAGACCACGAAGTTCTTTAACAAATTCTTTTACTTCTGTAAGTTTCATGACCTCTCCTTATTTTGCTTCACGTTTTACGAATTTACATTTAACTGGTAATTTGTGGCTTGCAAGACGAAGCGCTTCACGAGCGATCTCTTCAGATACACCAGCAACTTCAAACATTACTTTACCACGTTTAACTGGTGCTACCCAACCTTCAGGTGCCCCTTTACCAGATCCCATACGTACCCCGATAGCTTTAGCGGTGTATGATTTGTGTGGGAAGATTTTGATCCAAACCTTACCACCACGTTTCATGTAACGAGTCATGGCAATACGAGCAGCTTCGATTTGGCGGTTAGTGATCCAGTGGCTAGTTGTAGCCTGAAGACCGTATTCACCGAATGATACTTCTTTTCCACCTTTTGCTTCACCGCGCATTTTACCACGGAATTCGCGACGGTGTTTTACACGTTTAGGTACTAACATTGGTTATTTACCTCCTTTAGCGTCTTTACGAGCTGGAAGAACTTCACCACGGTAGATCCATACTTTAACACCAAGTTTACCGTAAGTTGTATCTGCTTCTTCCCAAGCGTAATCGATGTCTGCGCGAAGTGTGTGGAGTGGAACTGTACCTTCAGAGTATCCTTCAGCACGAGCAATATCTGCACCGTTCAAACGACCTGATACTTGAGTTTTGATTCCTTTAGCTCCAGCGCGCATAGTACGTTGGATCGCTTGTTTTTGAGCACGACGGAAAGCCACACGTTGCTCCAATTGACGAGCAATTCCTTCACCAACAAGGTGAGCATCCAAGTCAGGACGTTTGATCTCGATGATGTTGATGTGAACTTGTTTACCTGTCAATTTGTTAAGAGCTGCACGAAGTGCATCGACGTTTGCTCCACCTTTACCGATAACCATACCTGGTTTAGCAGTGTGAAGAGAAACGTTAACTTTGTTTACTGCGCGTTCGATTTCAATAGTAGAAACCGCTGCGTCAGCTAATTCTTTTTGAATAAATTTGCGGATTGCAAGATCTTCATGAAGGTAATCCGCGTATTCTTTTTCAGCATACCATTTGGCATCCCAATCACGGATGATGCCGACACGCATTCCAATTGGATGTACTTTTTGACCCACGATGTTACCTCCTTATTTTTCTGTCACAACCACTGTGATGTGGCTTGTGCGTTTGTTGATTGGTGAAGCTGAACCTTTCGCACGTGGACGGAAACGTTTCATCGTTGGTCCTTCGTTTGCGAATGCTTCAGATACTACCAAGTTTGCTTTTTCCAAACCAAAGTTGTTTTCAGCGTTTGCTACTGCTGAATTCAACACTTTCAAGATGATTTCAGCTGCTTTGTTTGGAGTGAATTTCAAGATTGCTACTGCATCGGCTACGCTTTTACCACGGATGTTGTCAAGAACAAGACGTGATTTACGAGGTGAAACACGCACTGTACGAGCCATTGCTTTAGCTGAAGTAATTTCTGCCATTTATGTTCTCCTTATTTTCTACGTGTCTTCTTGTCATCTGCAGCGTGACCTTTGTAAGTACGAGTTGGTGCAAATTCACCAAGCTTGTGACCTACCATGTCTTCTTGGATGTAAACAGGTACGTGTTTACGTCCATCATAAACTGCGATAGTGTAACCAATGAAACTTGGGAAGATCGTTGAACGACGTGACCAAGTTTTGATAACTTTTTTCTTTTCGTCGTTAGCTTGAGCTTCAACTTTTTTCATCAAATGCTCATCGACGAAAGGTCCTTTTTTAAGACTGCGTCCCATTTTATTATTTTCTCCTTTAAATATAGTACCACAGCGGCTTGCGCTCACAATGAGCGCTACCGAGCTGGCGGATCATCTAGCGCTTAAGCGACTAGTTCTAAATTATTTCTCGTTGCGACGACGAACGATAAGTTTGTCAGATTTCGCTTTCTTGTTACGAGTTTTAAGACCAAGAGCAGGTTTGCCCCATGGAGTAGATGGTGCTTTACGACCAACTGGTGCTTTACCTTCACCACCACCGTGTGGGTGATCATTCGGGTTCATTACAGAACCACGAACTGTTGGACGGATACCTTTCCAACGGCTACGACCAGCTTTACCAAGATTTACAAGTCCATGTTGTTCATTTCCGACAACACCAACTGTAGCACGGCAAGTACCAAGGATCATACGAACTTCGCCTGATTGAAGACGAACAAGAACATATTTACCTTCAGCACCCAATACTTGAGCAGAAGCTCCAGCAGCACGCACCAATTCTCCACCACGACCTGGTTTCAATTCGATGTTGTGGATCAAAGTACCAACTGGGATGTTAGCAAGCGGAAGAGCGTTTCCTACTTTGATATCTGCTTCTGGACCTGAAACAATACGTTGACCTACTTCAAGACCTTTTGGAGCGATGATGTATGCTTTCACACCGTCAGTGTAGTGTACAAGAGCGATGTTTGCAGAACGGTTTGGATCGTACTCAATTGTTTTTACAACTGCTTCAACGTTATCTTTGTTACGCTTGAAGTCAATCAAACGGTAATGACGTTTGTGTCCACCACCTTGGTGACGAACTGTGATACGTCCGTTGTTGTTACGACCTGCTTTGCTCTTCAATGAAACAAGCAAAGATTTCTCTGGTGTGCTTGTTGTGATTTCAGCGAAATCCAAAGAAGTCATATTACGGCGACCGTTTGTTGTTGGTTTATAAACACGAATTCCCACGATATTTCCTCCTTAGATTATTCAGCTTCAGTAGCGAACAACTCGATTGCTTTTGAATCAGCTGTAAGCGTGATGATAGCTTTTTTAGTTTTTGAAGTAAAACCAGTGTAACGTCCAACACGTTTAGCTTTTGGTTTTACGTTTACAGTGTTCACATTCGCAACTTTTACACCTTCAAAGGCAGCTTCAACAGCTTGTTTGATTAAAAGTTTGTGAGCGCGAGTGTCAACTTCGAATACATATTTGCCTGCTTCAAGTTGAGCCATTGACTTTTCAGTGATAACAGGTTTTTTGATAACATCATACAAATTCATTATGCAAGAACCTCCTCGATTTTAGAGATAGCTGCTTGAGTAACAAGAAGTTTGTCACTATTTGCGATGTCAAGAACACTTGCAGTTGTAGCAGTCGCAACTTTCACGTTTGGAAGGTTACGAGCTGAAAGAGCTGCGAATTCGTTTCCTTCTTCAAGAATAACAAGGACTTTAGAATCGATGCTCAAAGCTGCAAGAACTTTTGCAAATTCAGCAGTTTTTGGAGCTGTAAATTCAAGAGAATCAACGGCTACAAATTTGTTTTCAGCAACTTTTTCTGAGTAAACAGATTTAAGCGCAAGGCGACGAACTTTTTGAGGAAGTTTGTACGCATAGCTACGTGGAGTTGGTCCGAAGACGATTCCACCACCACGCCATTGTGGAGAGCGGATAGAACCTTGACGAGCACGTCCAGTTCCTTTTTGACGCCATGGTTTGCGTCCGCCACCTGAAACGGCTGAGCGGTTTTTAACTGCGTGAGTTCCTTGACGAAGGCTAGCACGTTGGCTGATGATCACATCAAATACAACTGCTTGGTTTGGTTCGATACCAAAGATCGCATCGTTAAGAACAACTTCGCCCGCTTGTTTACCAGTTTGGTCGAATAATGTTACATTTGCCATTTTGACTGTATTCCCCTTTCCTTATTATTTACCAGCTTTAACTGCTGACTTGATAGTGATAAGAGATTTCTTAGCACCTGGTACGTTACCTTTGATAAGGATAACGTTCTTTTCTGGAACAACTTGTACAACTTCAAGGTTTTGAATAGTTACACGATCGCCACCCATGCGTCCTGCAAGGTTTTTACCTTTGAATACGCGGTTAGGTGCAACAGGTCCCATAGAACCTGGACGACGGTGGTAACGAGAACCGTGAGCCATAGGTCCACGTGATTGTCCGTGGCGTTTGATAACACCTTGGAAACCTTTACCTTTAGAAGTACCAGTTACATCAACAATGTCTCCAGCTTCGAAAGTATCAACTGTGATTTCAGCACCAACTTCCAAGCCTTCAACGTTTTTGAATTCACGAATGAAGCGCTTAGGAGCCGTGTTAGCTTTTGCTACATGTCCTTTAGCAGGTTTGTTGCTCAATACTTCGCGTTTGTCATCGAAACCAACTTGGATAGCGTTGTAACCATCTGTTTCAACAGTTTTAACTTGAAGAACAACGTTTGGAGTTGCTTCGATAACTGTTACAGGGATCAATTCGCCAGCTTCAGTGAAGATTTGAGTCATTCCCACTTTTTTCCCTAAGATTCCTTTTGTCATGAGAAAATAGTTCCTTTTCTATAGTTTTTTATTCAAAAAGTTTTTAACGAGCGTTTTTTATGCTCAAGGTATCAAACTTTAGATTAAAGTTTGATTTCTACGTTTACACCACTTGGAAGATCCAATTTCATCAAAGCGTCAACTGTTTTTTGAGTTGGGTTGATGATATCGATCAAACGTTTGTGTGTACGCATTTCGAATTGTTCGCGAGAATCTTTGTATTTGTGAGTCGCACGAATGATTGTGTAGAGGCTACGCTCAGTTGGAAGTGGGATTGGACCCGCAACTTGTGCACCTGTACGAGTAGCTGATTCTACGATTTTTGCAGCCGCTGTGTCAAGTGTACGGTGTTCGTACGCTTTCAAACGGATGCGGATTTTTTTGTTTGCCATCTTTTTCTCCTTTTCGTCTATTTAAGATAATAGGCTAGCTCCACAAGAAAACCGACGCGCATTGCGTGGCAATGCAACCGAGCGTGTCGCAACCTCTTGCATCAAAGCTAATAGCTGTTTTTCACAGCACCATAGTAGTTTAACACAATGAAAGCCCCAATGCAAGGAATTTGAGCAGATTTTTTTCGTTTTTTTGATGAAAGTGTTTTCTAAAGAAAAAACGTGCTAAAAAAGTTGCTATTATTATAGAAAAAAAGGAGCGAGACAGAACAAATTTATTTCCAAATTTGTTCGTCGTCTCGCCCCCGCACAGTTGATTAGGTTATCTTTGGAGCTTAACAAGCGAACAAAGATACCAATCAACCACTGCGTCTAGCAGTTATTCCTATTATTCTCAGATGGCTGTAGTCTTTTTTCTTCCTATTTAGCGTTTCCTAGAAATTCCGTCCTGATTTGTTATAGCCATATTTTTCGACGAAATGCTCACGGAATTCTAAGAGATTGTCATCCATGATGGCTTGACGGACCTGTTTCATGAGGTTGATCAAGAAGTAGAGGTTGTGGTAGCTGGTCAAGCGAATACCGAAGGTCTCATCTGCCTTGAGGAGGTGGCGAAGATAAGCTCGGGTGTAATTCTTACAAGTGTAGCAATCACACTCGTGGTCTAGCGGTGTAAAGTCTTCTGCAAATTGCGCATTTTTCACCACCAGACGTCCTTGACTAGTCATACAGGTGCCGTTTCGCGCAATCCGCGTCGGCAAGACACAGTCAAACATGTCCACTCCACGAATTACACCATCGATCAGACTGTCTGGAGCTCCTACTCCCATGAGATAACGTGGCTTGTTCTCTGGTAAGAGTGGAGTTGTGAAATCCAGCACGGCATTCATCTCTTCATGGCTTTCCCCGACAGCTAACCCACCGATAGAATAGCCTGGGAAGTCCATGCTGACCAAATCTTGAGCAGACTGACGACGCAAGTCTTCAAATCCAGCCCCTTGGACAATCCCGAAAAGACCTTGATCATGAGGGCGACGATGAGCCTTCAGACCACGTTCTGCCCAACGACTGGTCCGTTCGATTGATTTCTTCACATAATCATAGGGCTGATAGAACTGAGGACATTCATCAAAGGACATCATGATATCGCTCCCTAGATTATTTTGGATCGAGATGGCCTTTTCTGGGGAGAGGAACATCTTCGAACCATTGAGGTGGTTTTTAAAGGTTACCCCTTCTTCAGTGATATTGCGGGTATCCGCTAGTGAATAGACCTGGAAGCCTCCGCTATCTGTCAAAATGGGCTGGTCCCAGTTCATGAACTGGTGCAGTCCTCCTGCTTTTGCGACCAAGTCGTCCCCCGGACGAAGCCAGAGATGGTAGGTGTTGGCCAAAATAATTCCTGAACCCATTTCTTTGAGTTCTTCTGGCGATTGAGTCTTAACGGTTGCCTGAGTCCCTACAGGCATAAACATTGGGGTCGGGAAGGTCCCGTGGGGGGTGATAATTTCTCCCAGACGAGCTCCTGTATGCTTTTCTTTTTTGATTAATCGATATTGAATCGGTGAATCTGTCATGGTTACCTCCGTACTGGGAAAAACAGTCCCAGCCTTCTTATTCCTGTCACAGTATCTCCTGTGAGCACCTGTACGATTGTACCAAATTTTACCAGCTCTGTCACGGACTTGTGTTATAATAAAGGGTACTACTACCATGAAAGAGGACATTATGAATATCAAATTGGTTCGTGCTCAAGCTCGTCAGCTACAATTGCAACATCCCAAAGTCTTCTCCTACTTTGCCTTGCCAACCTTCATGACAATCCTTGCAAGTTACATGTTGACAGGGACAGATATCACTGAAGCACTTGCTCACATGGAGCTTAGAGAAGGGATGCTCCTTCTTCTAAGTCGGCAAATTTTCCCTGCGATTATTGGATTTATCCTTTCTTTCCTCTATTTAGGGGCAACTTTTCGCTTTTTGATTTCTGCCTCTAGCAAGGGTGAAAAGAACTTTGGTATCTTCACCATCTTTCAGAGCCAGTATTTTACACCTGCGTTTTTGACGCTATTCATTAAGCAAGTTATCCTATCTTTGTGGGGGAGCCTCCTCTATGTGAGTCAACTCCTCTTAACGGTGGTCAGCTATCACGTTCTCGCTATCAATGAATCCTTCTCCACTACGTCTACTCTTAGAGCGGATACTCCAGAAGTTCAAGCAATTCTTAAGTTAGCTCCAACGATGACGACCGGCCTCTTAATGGCTCTGGTTGGGCTCCTGCTCTTCCTCCCTTTTTATTACCAGTATAGTTTAGTTGAGTTGATCCTATATAGTCGACTGATGACGGGAACCTATGATGGGCCTATGTCTATCCTCCGCCAAAGTAAGGAAGAGATGAAAGGCTTTAAGAGCCACCGCCTTGTTCTTGATTTGAGCCTGCTTGGTTGGCAAATTCTATCTTTTTTCACTTTAGGAATGGCGAATTTTTATGTCAAACCTTATGCAACCAGTTGCCAAATCATCTTCTACCATACCCTCCTTCAAAAACGGATGCAGGCGGACAGTCGCTTCCAGCAAAAGGCGCCGGATTTACCAAAGTCGAATCCACTTGATTAACAAAGAAAACAAGAAAACCCACCTTCGATTGGAGCCATTCTCCAAAGCACGAGGTGGGTTCTTTTATCTCTGTTAGGGAAATCCGTCTGTATTTATTTCATCTCCCGTGTCAGTTTAATCACCGGATGAAAAACGAGAGGTTCTGAGATAAATCAAAGGCTATCCTTCTCCTAAGACCAAGCGAGTATGCTCGCGCTTGATACAGCGGTTCATGACGATATCTTCTCGTCCAGCTCTACGAAGGATTTCTTCTGCTTCTTGATTTTCCAGCTCCAATTGTGCCCAGAAAATCTTCGCATCCGACTCGATAAAGTCACACGCTACATCTGGCAAAAACTCACTGCGACGGTAAACATCGACGATATCTACTGGGAAAGGAATTTCCTGCAAGCTAGCGTATACCGTTTCTCCGAGGATTTGGCCACCGGCTGCACGAGGATTAACGGGAATAATCCGATAGCCCCGCTCTTGCATCTCCTTGCTGACACGATTACTGGTTGTATCTTCACGGTCAGATAATCCAACTACAGCAATGATTTTACTGGTTTCGAGGTAATGTTTGATAATGCCATCACTAGGATTGCGAAATGAATAGGCCATATGAATCTCCTTTTGTATGCGTTTCCTTTCTTTAAATAGTATAACAATACGAAGGGCATTGCAAGTGTTTGTCGTTAAAAGCGGTAGGAAACTGAAAAGTCTCCTACCGCTTTCTGTTTTGAACAAACTCAATCTTATTTGGCTTCATACCATGTTTTGCCTTCGTTTTCATCAGCTTCTAGTGGAACTGCAAGTTCGATAGCAGATTCCATGGTCTCTTTGACGAGTTCTTTGATCGCTGCCAGTTCATCACTTGGTACTTGCAGAACGATTTCATCGTGCACCTGAAGGAGCATCTTGGTCTTGTATGCCCCTGCTTCTAGCGCTTGGTCCAAGTGGATCATAGCTATTTTCAAGATGTCTGCTGCAGATCCTTGGATCGGTGAGTTAATAGCTGTCCGCTCCGCAAAGCCTCGAACATTGAAGTTGCGAGAATTGATATCTGGAATCTCCCGACGACGCTTGAAGAGAGTCTCCACATAGCCTTTATCACGCGCTTCCCGCACCACTCTCTCCATATAGTCCTTGATGCCAGGGTAGCGTTCGAAGTAAGTCTCAATGTAGGCCTTGGCTTCTTTTCGGCTGATCCCTAGGTTGTTAGACAGTCCAAAGTCGGAAATCCCATAAACCACACCGAAGTTTACTGCTTTTGCATTGCGACGGTCATTCGGCGTCACATCTTCTGGTTTTTCAATATTGAAGACCCGCATAGCAGTCGATGTATGGATATCTGCCCCATGTTTAAAGGCATCAATCAAATGCTCATCTCCCGAAATATGGGCCAAGACGCGCAATTCGATCTGTGAATAGTCCGAACTGAGCAAGACACTGTTTTCCTCTTCTGGGACAAAGGCCTTGCGAATAAGACGGCCTTGTTCCAAACGGACAGGGATGTTTTGCAGATTGGGATCCACGCTGGACAAACGGCCTGTCTGCGTCAAATCCTGCACATAGCGGGTATGGATTTTTCCATCCTCTAGGATAGCCTCTTGCAAGCCCACCACATAGGTCGACTGGATCTTAGCAATTTGGCGGTATTCAAGAATCTTAGACACGATCGGTGCAATTGGAGCCAGGCGTTCCAAGACATCGACGGCTGTTGAATAGCCGGTTTTGGTCTTCTTAGTATAATCAAGAGGGAGTTCCAATTTTTCAAAGAGGATAACGCCCAATTGTTTTGGAGAATTGATGTTAAACTCTTCGCCCGCCAGCTCGTAAATTTCTTGAGTCAAGCGTTCCAAGACCACTTCGTTTTCCACCTGCATGTCTTCTAGGGTCTGACGCTCTACCTTGATCCCCGCGATTTCCATCTTGGCCAAAACAGCTGCTAGCGGTTGCTCCATATCATAGAGCAAATCTAGCTGGTCATGGGCTTGCAACTGCTCCATCATAGGCTCTTCCGTGTCTAGTAAAACAGCGACTTTCCGTGACAAATGCTCTAATAGGACCGACTTTTCTGGGATAGCTTTTTTGGCTCCCTTGCCATAAATGACTTCGTCCAGCGGTAGCGCAATCTGACTATAGAGACTCGCAATGGTTGAAATCTCATTGTCCTCTACGGTCGACAAGAGATACTTGGCCAATCGACTGTCAAAAGCGGGATTTTGAAGAGTAATGTCCAAGTGGCTGAGCAAGACCTTGGCCCGCTTGAAGTCATAGACCTTGAGGGGCGTTTTTTCGAGAAATTCTTTGAAAATCGGTGTTTGTAAAAGACCAGTATCTGTACTCGCGTAGAGCTGACCTTTGGTCCCCCATGCAAAACCGATGATGGGTTCCGTATGGTAATTGTCCCCAAAAATCTCGAAATGGAAGAAACTATCTTCCGTAAGCATATCTGAAGTGACTTTCTCGACTTCTGTATAGTCAATGGCTACAGGAGCCTCTTCTTCTCCACTGAGATCCAAGGCTTGACGGAGTTGCTTAAAGCCCATCTCCTCATAAAACTTGGCGAGATTTTCTAGATGAGGGCCCGTATAGGTGATATCGTCCAGGCCAATTTCAATGGGCGCATTGGTATCGATGGTCGCAAGGGTCTTGGACAGATAGGCCTGTTCCTTGTCATTGATGAGGTTTTCCTTCATCTTAGAAGCCTTCATCTCATCGATATGCTCATAAATGCCATCGAGAGAGCCGTATTCTAGGAGTAGTTTGATCCCGGTCTTTTCTCCGATCTTAGTAACACCTGGGATATTATCCGACTTATCTCCCATCAAGGCCTTGAGGTCAATAAACTGCTCTGGTGTCAGTCCCATCTTTTCTTTCAGATAGGCTGGAGTGAACTCTTCAAACTCTGCCACCCCTTTTTTGGAAATCTCAACCACCGTATTGTCATCTGTCAGCTGGATCAAATCCTTATCCCCAGAGACAATGGTGACATCAAAGGGCACCGAGCTAGCTTCGGCCATCTTATCTAGCGTTCCAATGATGTCATCTGCCTCATACTGGGCTAGCTCATAATAGCGGATTCCCAAATGATCCAGTTGTTCACGAATGAAAGGAAACTGCTCACGGAACTCATCTGGAGTTTTTGCCCGGCCTCCTTTGTAGTCAGCATACATCTCCGTCCGAAAAGTCGTCTTGCCTGCATCGAAAGCAACGAGGACATGGGTTGGTTGGATGCGCTCCAAGAGATGGCTCAACATGAGGTTAAAACCATAGACCGCATTGGTATGCAACCCATTGGCATTTTTGAAGCGATCGATTTGATTATAAAGTGCAAAAAAGGCACGAAAAGCGACGGAAGAGCCGTCGATGAGTAGTAATTTGTTCTTTTTTTCCATAGGCCTATTATACCACGAATCACAAGGTCTCTGGTACATAAAAACTCTACCCTTTCGGGTAGAGCCTTCTTTAGGAGTTTCTTATGAAAAATGAAGAGAAGTGTTTATTCGCCGTAACAAGAACCTTGTTGTGGAAATTTCTTAAAGCGTTTTGGATAATTGACTGAGATTTTCATTTGCTGTACCTCATTTCTTATTGGATGAGTACAGTATACAAGAGAAATCTAAACGTTTCCTTATAGAAAGCTTCAAGAAAACTAAAAGCTGAGGCGCAAAACACGCAGTTGTTTTTTTGCTGCAGACCGGTAACTGAAGATGGACCCTTGTTATCGCAGCCCTAAGGATAGGAATGAAAAACTCTTCCCAATCTGGAAGAGCTGATCCTTATCCAAGCAGAAGAAGGCTGGCTAAAGCGACTATTGCTGGACCACCTTGGGTCAAAATGATTTTTTTATTAGAAGTTACAGCCCCATAAGCTGCTGCACCAATAATAAAGAGCAGAAAGATCATGACAATTTCACTGTTTCTAGCTACAAAGAGGCCGTAAAGGAGAAAGACACCAATCAGAGCATTATAAATGCCTTGGTTTTTGAAGAGAGCCGTCACTGATGGACGACGCAATTCTTCCTGATCCATATTAAAGACACGACTAGTCGATGCCGAGTGGGTTGCTAAACTCTCAAGATAAAAAATATAGAAATGCTCAAAAGCAGCAAGGCTTGCTAAAACAACGGTTAAGACAGACATATTATTCTCCTTTTAAAATGTAATTTGTTCGAGACCAGACACCAACTTTTCGAGTAAGTGACTCAACTGATCCTGCTCTTTTCCAGATAGAATCTGATCCATCTGGGCTTTTACCTGTAAATGATGCGCTGGAGGATGGACCAACAACCGATCTCTGGCAAGCTCCGTCAGTTCCACCACAATCTCCCGTTGATTGTCTGGATTGCGAGTACGAGTAACATAGCCACCAGCCTCTAAGACTTTGAAGTGGCGGGTTAAGGCTGCAGGATCAATCGCTAGTTTCTCCTGGAGGGCCGCTTGGCTACACGGCGCCTCTACTAATAACAACTGAAGTATCTGATAACGGGTCAGACTAATGCCCAATTGTTTTTCAAATAATTGGGTTGATGCCTGATCAGCTAGCTTCAACCGATAAAGCAAGTCATGCATTTCTGCCATTCCTTCTCTCCAATCTTTTTATTGACTTATCAATAATTGATTTATCAAGTGTATTATTTTAAAAAAGTCGAGGCAAGAAATTTACTCGCCTCAAACGAAATGATCTCCTCCTAAGAAAAGCAAAGTAAAAGACCACCGGATTTGGTGGCCTTTTAGGGAGATTATTATGAAAAAGAAAAGTTTTAGGATTTCATAAACAAAGTTAGGAGGTCTTTGTTTATGGTTTTATTATATCGGATTTATCTTAAAGATTTCTTAAGGAATTATTTCATTTTCAAAACAAATTGTTTACGGATTCTTTTCATAGCGCCATTCCAGCAACAAAGAAGCCTTGCTTTGTTAAATAAGTTAACTTTTTTCTTCTTCAAAATAGAGGCGAATGTCATCCAAACTTTGAATCGCATGATTGATATCCGGCTTGTAATCTAAAAAATTAATACTCCCGATTCCTGCATTGTCTGCCAAATCAACATCCAGAGTTCGATCTCCAATATAATAGGTCTCACTCCGATCCAGTTGATACTTATCCACTAGATAATCGACTCCTTCTGGATCTGGTTTTCTCCTAAAGCCATTGTCCGTTGTGACAATCTCTTGAAAATAGGATAAGATCCCTAGATCTTCCAGAATTGGATAAGCATTCTTCCCCTTGTGGGTATAGACGAATTGGACAATCCCTTCCTCTTTAGCCCAAGCTAGAATGTCTCTAGCTCCTGGCATCAGATGCACTTGGGCGTTTTTCTCACGCAAGCTAGAAGCACGATAACTATTCATCTCCTCCGCATCCAAACCATGTTCTCTAGCCACTTCTTCAAGAAGTACCTGGACAGATTGTTGAAGGATAAAGGCATGGACCGCTTCTCGATCAAAGTCCAAAGAGTAATGGGCATAGGTCTCAGCAATCCCATCTAAAATAGCTTCATAAGAATCCAAAAGAGTTCCATCCAAATCCCAAATAAAAGCTCGTGTCATACATTTTATTCCTTCCATTTCCGATGATAGAGTGTTTTTAAGAAAAACCAGCGAAAACCATTGTCCAAGAGGGTACCTGCCCAAATACCTGGCAAGCCCCAACCAAAGATGACTCCCATCAGATATCCAGAGCCAATCCGAATCACCCACATACCAATAGTAGTCGCATAAAAGGGAAGGCGGGCATTGCCCAAACCTTGCCAAACAGCCGTATAGATGACGGTTCCAGCTGTCAGAGGCGTTCCAAGTAAGGAGAACAAAATGACGGATAAGGAGGCCGCAAGGGCTCCTGAATCCTTGGTGTAAAGGGCTGTCAAAGGACTTCCAAACAAGAAGATGGTAAGGGCGAGAGGAAGCATGGAGAGAAAAGAGAGCCAGAAACTACGACTGGTGATTTGCTTAATCCCTTGTAAATCATTCTGCCCCAAACTTTTGGCGACCAACATGACCGTCGCTGTCGCAATCCCAAAGACCGGCATATAGTTGAACTGGGTCAAGACTTCCCCAATAGCATTCCCAGCTACCGCTCTAGTACCAAAAACGGCCACCATAGCAATGATGACAATATCCCCTGCTCGCATCATGAGGCGCTCACCAGCAGCAGGCAAAGCAAGGGAGAGCAAGTCTCGATCCAAGCCCCAACGAAAAGGAGCAAAGGGAAGTTGAACCTGACGCCAGAGCAAGAAAGCCCCTAATAAGCGAGAGAGAACCGTTCCTAAGGCAGCCCCGGCGATGCCCAGCCCAAAAACAAAGATCAAGATGCTCGATAATAGAGCATTCAAAACATTGGTCAACAAACTGACATACATGGGTAGTCGCGGGTTATGGGCCACACGGACTAGGGCTCCCAAGGTAGTCATCAGACCTAAAAGCAAAATACTTCCTCCGACAAGGGATAAATAAATTCCTCCGGCTTCTGCAACCGCTGCTTCAACCCCCAAGAGGGCAATCAATTCCTTGCCAAAGCAGAGGGATAAGACCCCCAAGATACAACTTAATAAAACCGTGACTTTAATAGATTCAGTCGCCTGACGAGCTATGGCTTTCTGATCTTTTTGTCCCATACTTTTGGACAAGAGACTCACGACCGCTGCTCCAAGAGCGATAAAAATAGCTTGGTAAATCGTAATGATATTGCCTGCAACGGATACACCCGATACAGCTACTAAACCCAACTGAGCAACCAAGTAGCTATCTACCATCCCCATGAGCATTTGGAGAAAGTTTTCTCCGATGGCTGGAAGGGCAATTCTTAAAATTTGTCGATCTACTTGTTGTTGACGTGACACACTTTCCTCCTGATGAAAAGAAACTCAGCTAGTTGCCTAACTGAGTTCTGCTTGTAGAACTATTGTGAGATTTATTCAGTCAAGTCCTAGAGACTTCTGCTTTCTAATTTTGGGACTCCCACTTACAATCCCAAATAGGCTTCAACTGCAGCCTGCATATCTGTTGCTGCAACAGTTGTCTTGTGACGAACTGGAGCAGTTTCGAGACCATCCACTGCTGGTGGCAAGGCTACACCTGAGATTTCATGTAATTGAGCCAAGGCTTCAAAGTCGCTCAAACCTGATTTCCCTGTTACAGCTTCCACCGCAACCACTGGGAATTTGTAAGGACTAGCTGTTGATGCAATTACGGTCTTGGCCGCATCGCCTGTCGCTGCTTGGTATTTTTTATAAACTGCTGAAGCAACTGCTGTATGAGGGTCCTCAATATAAGCATCTGACTCATAAACACGCTTGATTTCTGCTGCTGTTTCTGCTTCTGTCGCATACTCGGCTGCAAAAAGGTCAAGGATTTCTTCATCAAAATCTGTCAATTCATACTGACCTTGCGTATTCAAGGCAGTCATGAGTTCAGCTGTCTTAACCGCATCATTTCCCAAAAGATGGAAAATGAGACGCTCCAAGTTTGAAGACACTATGATATCCATAGATGGGCTAGTGGTTACCTTAAACTCACGCTTCTTGTCATAGACACGAGTCTTAAAGAAGTCTGTCAAGACATTGTTGTCATTTGAAGCACAAATCAACTTACCGACTGGTAGGCCGATTTGCTTAGCATAAAATGCCGCCAAGATATTTCCGAAGTTTCCTGTCGGTACAGTGAAGTTAACCTTGTCACCAGTATTAATCTCGCCAGTTTTAATAAGTTGAGCGTAGGCATAAACATAATAAACAATCTGTGGGACCAAACGACCAATATTCATAGAGTTAGCTGATGAGAACTGGAGCTTGTTGGCTGCCAATTTTTCACGGAGGGCCACATCATTGAACATATGCTTCACATTTGTCTGAGCATCGTCAAAGTTTCCATCAATGGCGATGACATGGGTATTTTCGCCCGTTTGAGTGGTCATTTGCAACTCTTGCACCTTGCTGACACCGTCTTTTGGATAAAAGACGATAATTTCAGTACCTGGAACATCCGCGAACCCTGCCATAGCAGCTTTCCCAGTGTCACCAGATGTCGCTGTCAAGATAACAATTTTGTTTTCCAAGCCGTGTTTCTTAGCAGCTGTCGTCATGAAGTAAGGCAAGATCGACAAGGCCATGTCTTTAAATGCGATGGTTGAACCGTGGAACAATTCCAAGTTGTATTGACCATCAAGTTTGACAAGAGGGGCAATAGCTGGTGTATCAAACTTGCTGTCATAGGCATTGGTGATACAGTAGTCCAACTCTTCAGCTGTAAAGTCATCCAAGAAGGCTGACAAGACAAGTTTAGCTACCTCTTGATAAGAAGCATCTTTTAATGTGTCAAAATCCAAGTCCACCTTTGGATAACTCACTGGAGTAAATAAGCCTCCATCTGTTGCTAAACCTTGCAAAATCGCCTGGCTGGCTGTTACGGTATTTTTCGCATCACGCGTTGATTGATAAACTAATGTCATGTACATTTCCTCATTCTGTTCCTTAAGATACGAATTAGACTCCTCTAACTTTCGTACAATCTATTCCATTATACCATGAATTCTTGTGAATTTTGTCAGTGAGAATGAAATTGTCTGAAAAAAGAGCCCACTGCTTGCAAACTGAAAATCAACGAAAAACCTCTCTTCATCAATTTATCTGCCCTCCGACTCTGGCTACTCTCTTTTCACTTGTTCATAGGAGTCCTTGCCATCATTGAGCTTGTCCCAGATGACGACTTTTCCTTCTTTGAGGGATTTTTGAACATCAATGATCCGCTGGTTGGAAGAGCCACGAAACTGCAACATCAGGTTGCGCTTGCTCTTATCATAGCGACCATCCACCAGAATATCAATCAGCGAAAGTAGCTCCAATTTGTCCGGCGTCTCCAGCATCATTTCTTCCCAGGTGTAGCCGGTCCAAGACCAGATATCTTTGTCGGGCAATTCTCTTTTCACCCGCTTGACCAAGGGCAGCAGGATGCCAGTGTTGAGAAAGGGTTCCCCCCCAAGCAAGGTCAAGCCCTGAACATAGGGTTGGGCCAGATCGGCCATGATCTGCTCTTCCAACTCTTTGGTGTAGGGAATGCCTGCGTTGAAAGACCAGGTGGCTACATTGTAACAGCCCTCACAGTGAAACATGCAACCTGCTACATAGAGGGAGTTGCGTACTCCTTCGCCATCCACAAAGTTAAAAGCCTTATAGTCGATGATGCGCCCTTGACTCAGTTCTTCACTTTTCCATTCTTGAGGTTTGGGATTGTTCATGACACCTCCCCATCTAACTCTATCCAGTAGCGCTGACTTCTGTCGATTGTATTTTCGTAAACACCGCCAGCAGATAGAATCGTGCGACGGCTAGCTTCGTTGTCTTCATCACAGGTAATCAGCACTCGTTCTAGTCCTTGTTTTCGAGCCTCTGCTAGTCCTAGCTCTAGCTGCAACTTAGCCAAGCCCTTTCTGCGTTGACTGGGCCGGATGGAATAGCCAATGTGACCACCCTCTACAAATAATTTGTCATTCAAGGACAAGCGCAGGGCTAAAAAGCCCAGAGGGTAGCCAGTCTCATCAAAGGATAAAAATTGAATGGTAGGAACCCAGCATTCTGGCAGATTCTCAGTATCCTCCTGCTGCTCTACAATTCGCAACCAATCCGCAAAATCCTTTGCTCGCTTCCAAGTGGAGCCCATGCCACCGTGCATATAGGATTTTGCAGCATCGAACTCAGTAATCATCTCTAAAATCGCGTCTTTATCTTCTAAAGTTGGTCGTTGTAACTTCATAAACTTTCCTCAATCTAAATCAATCCAATAGCGCTCTTTCCCGCCTCGAACATCCTCTAAAGCTCCGCCATTAGTCAGAATCACTGCTCGACTGGCAGCATTGTCACTATCACAAGTCACTAAAGCACGTTTGATATTTTTACTTTTGGCTACTTGCAAGCCTTGCCGCAGCTGCTCTTTTGCCAATCCTTGCCCACGCGCAGAGGGACGGATACTATAGCCGATATGACCAGCATAATTCAGCAACCCCTCATTTAGTCTCAGCCGTAGATTCAAAAAACCTAAAGCATGGCCTGATTTATCAAACAATACGTACTGAATTGATGGAACACGATTTTCAGGCAAATTTATTCCCATTTCTTTTTGCATATTTGTCTCCAACCACTCTTCGTAGTCAAAGTTCTCAGCATCCCAAAATCCGCCATCGTGAGCTGATTGATTCGCTTCAAACTCTGCCATCATGTCTAATACAGTTTCTTTATCTGCTAGAGTCGGTCTGCGTAATTCCATCTTTACCTCCCCATACGAGAAAAGCGAGAGCGAACTCTCACTTTTATTTTTTCTTAGTCTTTTTTAAAAATTGCTCTCTTAGGCTGGCTACTCGGTCTTTTTTATTGATTCCGCCTGTCGAGTGCTTTTCGTGGAATCGTTGTACCTGAGCCTTGCCCTTATCGTCTAATTGATATTTTCCCATAATCTTCCTTTTCTAATCTGTCACTTGGTGTCCAGCTGATTTGATAGTAGAACCATTCATGTGTTTAACACGCGCAGCGATTTCCTTATGACGACCATTGACCATGGGGCGAGCTTGTGGGTTTCCAAGATAGCCACAGGTCCGTTTAACCACATCAACTGTTTTCGGATCGCTATTGCCACAATTAGGACAGGTGAAGCCCCGCTCGGTTGGCGTGAAGTCTCCTTCAAAGTCACACTTATAGCAACGGTCAATTGGGGTATTGGTTCCGAGATAACCAACCCTGTCATAAGCATAATCCCAAACTGCTTCAAGCGCTTTTGGATTTTGTTGGAGCACAGGGTATTCACAATAGTGGATGAAACCACCAGTCGCCCCAGCTTCTGGATAGACTTTTTCAAAATCCAGCTTCTCAAATGGGGTTGGGTTCTTGCGGACATCGTAGTGGAAACTATTGGTGTAGTATTCCTTGTCTGTGATATCCGGAACCTTCCCAAATTTCTCCGTATCCAGGCGACAGAAGCGGTCTGTCAAACTTTCTGATGGCGTCGAATAGATTGAGAAGTGGTAGTCATATTGGTCGGACCATTCTTCGACCCGTTTCTTCATATCCTTAATGATTTCGATTGTAAATTGTTTGGCTTCTGGATTTTCTTCCCAATTTGGACCATAAAAGACAGTCGCTACTTCATACAATCCAATATAGCCGAGTGAAATGGTTGCTCTGCGATGACGGAAGAGCTGGTCTACCTGGGCATATTTACCCAAACGCTTCCCAAAAGCGCCATATTGGTAGAGAATTGGGGCATTGGCTGGAGTCGCTTCCTTGGTCCGCTCTACCCGATAGATCAAAGCATCTTCCGCGATGTTCATCCGCTCATTAAAAATTTCCCAGAACTTTTCTTTATTCCCTTCTGACTCCAAGGCAATCCGAGGGAGATTGACTGTCACAACCCCTAGGTTCATCCGACCAGAATTGACTTCCACACCATTTTCATCCTTCCAACCTTGAAGGAAAGAACGACATCCCATGGGCACCTTGAAGGAGCCCGTCAACTCAACAATTTTGTCATAAGACAAAACGTCTGGATACATGCGTTTGGTCGCACATTCCAAGGCCAACTGCTTGATGTCGTAGTTGGGACTACCTGGTTCTAAGTTGAGGCCTCTTTTTAAACTAAAAATCAACTTAGGGAAAATAGCGGTCCGGTGTTCTGAACCAAGTCCTTTGATTCGAATTTCCAGAATGGCCTTTTGAATTTCCCGTTCGAAGCGATTGGTTCCAAGCCCAAAGCCCAGCGAAGTAAAGGGCGTTTGCCCATTTGAGGTAAAGAGGGTATTGATCTCGTACTCCAAGGATTGCATGGCATCATAGATATCTTTTTGAGTCTTGCTCCAAGCATAGTCCTCGCGTTTTTCAGGGAGAACCCACTCCTCTGCATCTTTCAAGTGCTTCTGATAATTCTTTTCTGCATAAGGAGCCAAGACTTCGTCGATCCGGTCAGCTGAGCAACCGCCATACTGGCTAGAGGCTACATTGGCAATGATTTGCGAGATCTGTGCCGTTGCAGTTTGGATGGACTTGGGACTTTCTACTTCTGCATTCCCAATCTTAAAACCATTGCGCAGCATGCCTTCAAAATCGATCAAACAACAGTTGGTCATCGGAGTGTAAGGGCTATAGTCCAAATCATGGTAGTGGATATCCCCTTTTTGGTGGGCATTGGCTACGTGTTTGGGCAACATTTTAAGACCAATAGACTTGCCGACAATTCCTGCTGTCAAATCGCGCTGGGTATTAAAAACATCGCTGTCCTTATTGGCATTTTCATTAACGACAGCTTGGTCCTTGTTGAGGAGCTTGCCGATGGTAAAGTTGATATCCGTTGCCTTTGAGCGCTCAAAATCACGCTGCGTGCGATAGGTAATATAGCTCTCGGCAATCGCATATTCATTGGCTTGCAACAACTCATGCTCAACGACATTTTGAATCTCGTAAATTTTTACGCCACGAGGGAAGCGTTCCAAAATTTCAGCCACAATCCGGTCTGTTACGGTTTCTAATTTCGCTTCCAAGGCCGGAGTGAGACCGGTCACTTCTTCTGTCGCTTTGACCAAAGCACGGTAAATTTTATCGACATCAAACTTGACCTTCCGCCCATCTCTCTTTTCTACAAAGAGTTGGGGGAGACTTTGGATATGCTCTTCTCGTAACGTTATCATAAGCTCGCCCACTTTCTTTTTTATACAAATAGAATTCACTCCATATTATATCACTCAAAAATAAAAAATCAATATCTTGTGTCAAAAAATGTCATTTCATTTTCAAACCACAAGATATTGATAGTCTATTTATATTGGTACAAGGTGTAATGCGAACCCTGCTGGTTCACTTTTTCATAACTTTGGGTTAAAACCTTTTGCATAGCAGACGTTACATCTAGGTCCTTATTGACCACAATAAACTTCGGCTTGTCTTGCTTAATCTGATTCGTCAGATTAGTTCGGTTTTCCTTCGGCCCCAGATAGGCTGTCGGAGTTAGAAGGGCTGAAGCGGCCAAGCGACCACTTTCCTGATAGAGATGGGCCGTCTGATCCCAAGCATATATGGTATCCTTGGAATCACTATGACTCTTGATATAGTGGGCAATCGTACTTCGTTCACTCGCTAGGTTGTTTTGGAGAACCAATTGATTCACAACTGGATACCCAACTAAATAACCTATTGCTAAGATCGGTAGGAAGGCTTGACTGGAGAAATAAAGCTCCCAGATAGAATTATTCTTCATCTTCCGGCGCTGATAAGTGGACTCATCCCCGGCAAACCAAAGAGCGAATAAGGGAAGACCAAAAGGTAACAAGCTAAGGAACTGATAGGCCCCTTGCTCTGGTGTACCAACCACAATTGCAACAACTAGCGGAAGACCAAACCAACTCATAAACCGGATCAAACGTTGACCACTTGTCGATACTTTTCGGAAGGACATGACGAAAGCTGAAGCAAAACCAAGCGTTAACAGCAATAAACAGTAATAAACTAAGTTGGCAAATAGGTGCCCCGCATCAAACTGGAGGGAGCGAAGACTATACAAGGTCTGATGAATCGCATATCCAAAAGAGCCGTTCCACACGGTGATGTAGCCTAAGGGATAAAAGACAAGAGAGAAACCCAAGAGGGCAGCAAGGAATTGATAGAAGCCGTGGGCAAATTTCTTTTGCTTCACATGATAGGCTGTCAATCCAAGAAAAGCAAGCAGATAAAAAATCACACTCAGCCATGGCACCATCATAAAGGCCAAACAGGCTCCTGCGCCATAAGCGACAAAGGATTCATCTGTTTTCTCACCCTCTAGATAAGCGAGAATGAAATTCATAGAGCCAAATAGGAAGGGCAGGGCGTAAAAGACAGCGTAATTGCCGCCAAATCCAAGCACTCCAGCAAGAAGGTAGAAGAGTAGCTGAACTTGTCCTGCAATTTTTTCACTTGCAACTAAGCTTCTGACCATCCGATACAGGCTCGTCCCAGCAAAAAAGTAGGCTAAAATCTGGAAGACCACCAGGAGAACTTGACCTCCTACCAAACTTCCTAAAGCGCTGATTCCGTAGTAGAGCAAACCATTGACCCCAAAGAAATGACCATAGGGAACTTGACCTTGAGACATTGCCCAACCGGCATATAAGTCCTGGGTTTGTTGATTGGTCGCCAGTAAGTTGATAAAAGGAAGGGCTACATGAACCAGCCCAAGTAGGACACTAAAAGCAATTGGTAGTGACAAGGGAACTGGTCGCTTAGTGGCGTAGCGCCCCAACGACTTTTCATCTTCTTGGTCTTCTAACGACTCTTCTACATCCTCTTGGTCTTTCGATCTCGCTTCAACCTTCTCTTTGCGACGATGACCAGATCGTGATAGGCGACTTAGAGTTCCGGCCGAAGCTTCTGTTTCCATCGCTTCTCCAGCAACCTGGCTCTCTTCCTGGTTCTGCTCTGATTCCACCGGTTGACTAGCTGTCAAAACTTCTTCTTCCCGACTAATCGATTGTTCCAATACCTTTCGTAGCTCTTGAGTATTTTGAAAACTGGACCCGACACTTAAGCCAAGTTTATGCGATTCTTTTTCTTTCTCACTCATACTTTGTTTTTCCTTTACTAGACTTGCAAGTGCTTGAGAGCACATGCATACCCTACTAGTATATCAAAAATGGACCCAACTGTCAGCTTTCTCCACAAGGAGAAAATAGAGGACAGACAAAAAAGACAGACTATTTTTTACTTAAAATAGCTAGATAATTTTTCAAAAAATTGACTTCTATTACTTTGAGTCATTTAAGAATCTCTGAAACTTTCCGCTGTGAGAAAAATGCTTGAAACACCATTTTTTCAAGTACTCGGGAGTTTTGGGAGTAAAACAGTTTGGGAAACTGTTTTAGCCTGAGCCCGGAAATTAAAGAGCGAGGGGGTTCAAAACGAATTGAACACAGGCTGCGGATTGTGTCAAAAAGATAAGTTCTCCTAGAATCTAAAGATTCTGCGTCAAACTTCCTATTTTGACTTTATCCGCAGACGCCCTTTGTATCTTAATAAGT
>NZ_JVIQ01000044.1:0-307 GCF_001072745.1 Streptococcus sp. 400_SSPC
AGTAGCTCCAGATGGAACAGTTACATTCGTACCAGAAAAATCATTCATCGGAACAGGAACAGGTGTGACTGTTAAACGTGTAGATAAGAACGGTACACCAGCAACGGCTAAGTACACACCAACTGTAACTCCAGTAACTCCTACAGCTGAAGAAGTCACTTCAATTGATAAACAAGGCCAAACCCAAACAGGTAAACCTAAGTTTACAGAAGGTGATCCAGTAGTCCCAATGGATGATGATACACCAGCTACATTTGAAGATGGTTCAACGACTAAGACAATTCCAGGTGAAGGAACCTACACAGTA
>NZ_JVIQ01000045.1:0-39943 GCF_001072745.1 Streptococcus sp. 400_SSPC
AGCTGATGAAATCAGCGTAGTAGAGCCCACTCAACCACTGCGTCTTGCTCGACAATTCAAAGATAATTGAGAGGCTAGGACTTTTGTCCCAGCCTCTACTTTAAATGAAAGAGGTGGAGAAAATGTAGGCAACTCTAAGTAAGTCTTTTAGAAACACAAAAAATATCTATTGAAAGAGAGAAAACAATGTTTAAAAGAACTTACAAACGCAATATTCCACTCCTAGCAGGTCTGGAATTTACATCTTATTTTGGAATTACTAGTTTTTGGATTTTATTTTTTATCCAAAATGGTCTTTCCTTGCTTCAAATCGGTCTATTAGAGAGTATCTTTCATGGGACAAGTCTCTTATGTGAAATCCCATCTGGTATGTTGGCCGATCGATTTAGCTACAAGACCAATCTCTATTTGGCTCGCTTGGCCAGTATTGTGTCCTCTATCTTGATTTTGTTTGGTCAGGGGAATTTTTGGATTTATGCGATTGCTATGATGGTCAATGCTTGGTCCTACAATTTTGACTCAGGGACCAGTACCGCTTTCTTATATGATTCTGCTGTTGAAGCTGATCAAAAGGACCGATATCTTCAGATTTCTAGCTTTTTATCTGGTGTGGCAGAAGTCACCCGAACCTTAGGTACAGTTGTGGCAGGCTTCTTTATTCACGGAGCATTGGCCTGGACCTATCTGATTGCTATTGGACTATCCTTGCTATCCATTCTCTTGATTTTTCTAATGAAAGAGCCAGAGAGTAAGAGCGGTGAAAGAAATCACTTGACCATAAAGCGTATATTGGAGGTAGTGAAACAAGAGTGGCAGGAAAAACCAGTCTTGTTTTACTGGATGTTCACCTATCAGCTGGTAGGAACCATCATGTGTATGTTTTATTTTTACTACCAACAGAAAATCAGTGACCTAGCTAGTTGGCAAGTATCGCTCATCATGTTGATTGGAAGTGGATTTAATCTTCTAGCAGTTTATCTAGCTAGTCAAATCGGGAAAAAATGGAACAGTAATCAAGTCTTTCCAATCCTGGTTGCACTGACAGGTTTGGCCTTGCTGTTGGTAGGGTGGAGGACTCCATTCGCCTATCTGAGTGTCTATCTCTTGACCAATGCCCTTTATGCAGTGTATCAACCCATTTACTACAATGATTTACAAGCTTATTTGCCTTCTAGTGTACGAGCAACCATGCTTAGTATCAATTCGATGATGTTTAGTTTGTCTATGATTGTGATCTTCCCACTGACTGGTTGGTTGATTGACACTTGTGGATTTGTAGCTGTTTTCCTTGTACTAGGCCTTGTGATCCTCCTATCTTTCCCTCTCTTACTGATTGGATTAGGGAAAATGGGCAATCTATTAAATAAGGGGACAAAGATGGAATAATATTCCTGACGTACATTGGGTCGTTTTTCAACTCTCTCTGCTTTGCAGGGAGAGTTTTTCTCTCTTTCTAAATTGTGGTAAAATAAGTACATCCATTAGAAAGAGAAACTAGTAGTATGAAAGACTTATTGAAATACTTCAGGAATTATAAAAAAGAATCCATACTGGGACCGTTTTTCAAGTTGTTAGAAGCAACTTTTGAATTACTGGTTCCACTTTTAATTGCCCATCTGGTCGATCAGCTCATCCCCCGTCAGGATCAAGGGGGGATATTTGGACTGGTTGGTCTCTTATTTGTTTTTGCTGGTTTTGGGGTTCTTGTAGCGATA
This sequence comes from Streptococcus sp. 400_SSPC, assembly GCF_001072745.1. Classification (NCBI taxonomy): domain Bacteria; kingdom Bacillati; phylum Bacillota; class Bacilli; order Lactobacillales; family Streptococcaceae; genus Streptococcus; species Streptococcus sp. 400_SSPC. The sequence continues at coordinate 1,716 of NZ_JVIQ01000045.1, forward strand.
ACGGCCCAATATTATTCGTCAAAAGCAGCGGTTGGCTATACCAAGGAATTGACTAATGACCTATATGAGAAGATTCTCAGCTTGTCTAAGGAGCAAAGAGACCGTTTAACCACTTCAAGTCTCGTGACGCGCTTAACCAGTGATACCTATCAGATTCAAACGGGGATTAATTTATTTTTACGTCTATTTCTCCGTGCGCCGATTGTCGTTTTCGGATCGATTTTTATGGCCTTCACCATTAGTCCGCAACTGACCCTGTGGTTTATTGGTATGGTTGCTCTCTTGTCCCTCATCATTGTCCTTATGTCTCGTCTGGTCAATCCTCTTTATGCGCGCATCAGGAAAATTACGGACCGAATGGTTACCATCACGCGTCAGCAGTTACAAGGGATGAGGGTTATCCGCGCCTTTGGGCAGGCAACTCACGAAGAAGCAGATTTTAATGAGGTCAACCAAGACTATATGAAGTGGCAATTAGTGGTCTCTAAATGGTCTAGTTTAATCAGTCCCTTAACTTTCCTCGTCGTGAATGGAACCTTGATTTGTATTCTTTGGCAAGGGCAAGCCTCTATTCAAATGGGGGTCCTCAGTCAAGGAATGTTGGTTGCTTTGGTCAATTACCTGCTTCAAATTTTGACGGAATTACTGAAGTTAGCGATGTTGGTGACATCGCTCAACCAAAGCTATATTGCTGCTGGTCGGATAGTCCAGGTCTTTGATGAGAAAAGTGAAGAGCTGGATCAAGAGTTGGATGATGTATCTGTTTCTGACCCTCAACTGGCGCTACAGATCCAAGACCTTGTCTTTACCTATCCTTTAGCCGCAAAACCATCCTTAGAAGGGATTCACTTATCCCTGAACAAGGGCCAAACCTTGGGAATTATCGGAGGGACAGGATCTGGGAAGTCCACTCTGGTTCAATTGCTAGGTCATCTTTATGGCCCAAGCCAGGGTAGTGTAAGTGTCTTTAAAGATGGACAGAGTCCCAAGACCCTTCGTCAGTGGCGTGACTGGGTAGCAGTGGTACCTCAAAAGGCTGAGCTCTTTAAAGGAAGCATTCGTTCGAATTTAACCTTGGGATTAGATGCAGAGCCGAGTGAGGAGAAGTTATGGTGGGCCTTGGGAGTTGCGCAAGCAGCTGATTTCGTCCGTGAGAAAGAGGGAGGACTAGAGGCTCCCGTAGCAGCTTTTGGACGAAATTTTTCCGGTGGTCAACGGCAACGTCTGACCATCGCTCGGGCTGTCCTTCGCCAAGTGCCATTTTTGGTCTTGGATGATTCTACATCTGCCTTGGATTATTTGACAGAAGCACGACTCTTACAGGCTCTAAAAGAGGAGTTGACGGAGACAAGCCTCATCCTCATCTCGCAGCGAACCAATAGTCTACGAAGTGCTGAGCAAATTCTCGTCTTAGATAAAGGTCGTCAAGTCGGCCTAGGAAGTCATGAGGACTTGGTGGCAACCAATCCTTTATACCAAGAGATTCATTACTCCCAACAGAAGAGAGAGGAGGGGGCAGAATGAAACAGAAGACTTATTTACGGCGCTTGCTTGCTGATATAGCCAAGCAGCCCATCTGGCTAATCTTAGCCAGTCTAGGAACCATCTTGCAAGTCTTGTTAACCGTCTATATCCCTATACTGATCGGGCGGGCAATAGACTTAGTGATGCTCCCTGATGCAGCTCACCTCATACTCTCACTTATCCTACAAATGGGTCTAGTGATCCTCTTTGCAACCTTGATTCAATGGTTGAATCCTTTAATTTACAATCAGATGATCTATCGCTACAGTAAGGATTTAAGGGAGAAGGTCATTCAGAAAGTGCATGTCCTTCCTTTATCTTACCTGGATCGTCAAGGTACTGGGGATTTGGTCAGTCGCTTGACCACGGACGTTGAACAACTGAACAATGGTTTATTTATGGTCTTCAGTCAGTTCTTTGTTGGTCTTCTTACGATTCTAGTGACCATCGCGAGTATGGCCCGATTGGATTGGATGATGATGGGGATGGTCTTAATCTTGACACCCTTATCACTCTTTATCGCCCGCTTTATTGCCAAGCGTTCTTACCATCTCTTTCGCATTCAGACCCAGGCGCGTGGGGCTCAGACGCAAATGATTGAAGAATCTCTTAGTCAAGAAAGCTTGCTTCAAGCCTTTAATGCTCAGGATGCATTTCATAGGAAGTTTATCGAGATCAATGGTGACTATGCTGGTTACTCTCAAGAAGCGATTTTTTACTCCTCCACCGTTAATCCAGCGACGCGCTTTGTCAATGCCCTAATCTATGCGCTTGTGACGGGATTTGGTGCCTTCCGTATCCTATCTGGAACGACCTTTACTGTTGGTCAGTTGGTGGCCTTTCTCAACTATGTCAATCAGTATACTAAACCCTTCAATGACATCTCCTCTGTCCTTGCTGAACTGCAGAGCGCCTTAGCTTGTGCAGAGCGCCTCTATAGTATCCTAGACCAAGAGGAAGTGAAAGAAAGTGGTAAGAGAGACTTGCAAGAAGAGACTGTCAAAGGAGCTGTCCAATTTGATCATGTCAGCTTTGGTTATCGCCCTGATCAGACCCTCATAAAGGACCTCTCCATTTCCATCCCGCCAGCTAGTAAGGTAGCTATTGTTGGTCCAACTGGGGCTGGGAAATCTACACTAATTAACCTTTTCATGCGATTCTATGATGTGGATCAGGGGCAGTTGAGCTTAGATCATGAAGCTGTAGATAGCTATAGTCTAGAAAGCTACCGCAAGCAGTTTGGAATGGTTCTACAAGAGACTTGGCTCAAAGTTGGAACGGTTCATGAGAATATCGCATTTGGTCGACCAGATGCTAGTCGGGAAGAAGTGGTTCAAGCAGCAAAAGCTGCCAATGCTGATTTCTTCATTCAACAGCTTCCAGATGGCTATGATACCTATCTAGCGGATGCGGGAGACTCCCTCTCTCAAGGACAAAGACAGCTTCTGACCATTGCTCGGGTCTTTCTTGCAGTACCTAAGATTCTGATCCTAGATGAGGCGACCTCTTCCATTGACACGCGGACAGAGTTGCTCATTCAGGAGGCCTTTCATAAGTTGATGATGGGTCGAACGAGCTTTGTGATTGCCCATCGTCTCTCTACAATTGAAAATGCGGATCTCATCCTAGTTATGGTAGATGGAAATATTGTCGAATACGGGAATCATACGGAGTTGATGGCTCAAAAAGGTGTATATTACAAAATGCAAACTGCCCAACTTTCTAGTAATTAAGACAGAAAAAGACTGGATCTTTGTCCAGTCTTTTGTATTTAATCCTGCTGATCTTTTAAAAGATAGAGAAGAGAGAAGGCCAGGAGAGCCATAGCAATACCTAATACAGTAAAAATAAAAGCATTGCTCTCGGAGATGAATCCGATGGTACTTAGAGCAAAAGGTGTAATGGCTGCTCCAAAGCTACAACCTAAAACGGCAACAGAAGTAACTTGATTCAAGCGTTTAGCAGGGATCTTCTCTGAAATAATCTGAAAGACCATTGTGAGGGATGTACTATAGGTATAACCTGAGAAGAGAGCAGAAATTCCAAGTAAAGGAATGCTAGGAGATAGAGCTATCGCAATTAATGAAAGGCCGAAAGCAATACCCGCAAATGTAATGAGCTTATTCTTAAAGGTATGGACAAGTCCAGAGAATGTGAGACCTGCGAGGATACCAATTAGTTGCATACCGCTTAGGATGAGACTAGCTGAATTGTATGATTCTTTGAAGGTATAAGCAACAATACTTGGTATGCGAAGAGTAACACCGACATTACATAAGACAATCATTGCGGCTACAAGAGCTAAGATAATGGTTAATTTCCACTCTTCTTTTTTTAGTGGCTCTTTATGGTTAGCAGAAGCATGATGTTCTTCTTCGTGTTTTTCATAAGGAACGAAGGTTAAAAAAAGGAAGAGAACAATTAAACCAGCTCCATAAGCTAAGAAACTTGCAGTCCAACCAAATTGTAATAGAAAACCAACTAATAAGGTGACTAAGGCAGTTCCGACTACTTCAGCAGAACCACGAAATCCAAGTGTTTGGATTCTTTCGCGACCATGGTAGCGCTCGCTAATGATGGAGATTGCCTTTGCATTGATCAATCCGACTCCCATCCCAAAAATTAAACGTGAGAGAAAAAGAATCGGATAAGCTTGGTTGATGAAGGGAATCATTCCAAAAAAGGAAAGAATCAAGAGACCGGTAACAATCATCTTTCTTTCATCTAAAAACTTCTCGATAAGAGTATTTAAAAATAAGGTGACCATGATACCAGCAGATGGAAGAGATACCAAGAGTTCAATCTGGCCTTTAGGTAAATCCTTGTAATAATTAAACATGGAAGGAAGTGCGCTTGAGATAGAGAAAGAAGTTGTTAGTACCAGAGATAAAGAAAGGATACTAACTTTTTCTAATAATTTTTTCATATTTACCTACATTCTTTTATTACGTCTTTTGACACTCTACTATGGTATAGTTTTTTGATTCATTTAGCAAGTTATTTAGATGAAATTTCTTAATATTTTTCATATTTGGAAGAAGAAAAAAACTGGAGTTAAAACTCCAGTTTTTATTTCTATTACACGTTTAAGACTTTATCCAAGAATTCTTTTAATCGTGGGTGTTGTGGGTTGTCGAAGATTTGGTCTGGTTTGCCGTCTTCGAGGAATTCCCCATCAGCGGTAAAGATGACACGATTGGCCACTTGGCGCGCAAATCCCATCTCATGGGTGACGATAATCATGGTCATCCCTTGCTTAGCCAAATCCTTCATAACGTTCAGTACGTCCCCGACCATTTCAGGGTCAAGGGCAGAAGTTGGTTCGTCAAAGAGCATGACATCTGGCTTCATTGCCAAACCACGCGCAATGGCCACCCGCTGTTTCTGACCGCCTGACAAGCTATCAGGAGAGACATCAGCTTTGTCTGCCAGTCCCACCTTTTCCAAGAGTTCCATCGCTAATTCCTTAGCTTCTTCACGACTCATGCGTTTGTGCTCTAAAGGAGCAAACATGATGTTTTCGATGACACTCATATGAGGGAAGAGATTGAAGTGCTGGAAGACCATCCCGACATTTTCACGGACGATATCAATGTTGGTTTTTGGATCAGTCAGGTCATAGCCGTTCACGGTAATCTGTCCCTTGGTTACTTCTTCGAGAAGATTGAGACTGCGTAGGAAGGTTGATTTACCTGAACCAGATGGTCCGATGATACAAACCACATCTCCTTCGTAGAATTTTGTTGAGATGCCTTTTAGGACCTCATTTTCACCGTAATATTTGTGGAGGTCATGGACATCAATTTTTAATTTAGCCATTAGTTAGCCCTCTTTTCTAATTGTTTTGCAAAGCGTGTCAATAAGGTAATGATGACGAGGTAAAAGACGGCAAGGATTGCATACATCTTGAAACTTTGGTAGTTTCGAGCAATGATAATCTTACCAGTCTGGAAGAGCTCGACCAAACCGATCGCAGATACGATGGTCGTATCTTTCAGTGCAATAACGAATTGGTTGACAAAGTTTGGAAGCATAAGTTTTGTCGCTTGAGGCAAGATAATCTTGCGCATGGTCTTGCTGTATGAAATCCCGAGGCTTCGACTCGCTTCCATCTGTCCGGCTGGTACGGCTTGAATCCCACCACGAACAATCTCAGCGATATAAGCAGCAGCATTGAGGGAGAGAGCAATTGTACCTGCAAGGAAGTCATTGATTGGGGATTGGTGACCCGTCATGGACTCGATCAAATTAGGAATTCCCCAGAAGATGAAGGCAGCAAGGATCATCAGTGGGATACCACGGATGACATCGACGAAGATCTCAGCTGTCCAACGAAGCCATTTATAAGGACTTACACTGAACATTCCAAAGATGATCCCAATCACCATAGCGATCGCAAATGATAGAAGTGCTAGTGCAATAGTGACACCAAGTCCACTTAACAATTGTTTGTAGTTGTTTTGGAGCAAGCCCCAGATAGTCGTTTCATCCACTGAAGTAGATTCGGTGCTTTCTTCACTATCGCTTGAAAGGTACTTATCCAAGATTTTTTGGTATTCGCCACTTTCTTTTAAGTTGGCTAAACCGTTGTTAAACATTTCAATCAACTCAGGATTAGAATCTTTTTGAACAGCAAAGGCAATCTGACCACTTGGAGTTCCTTCGATAGGTGTTTTGAATTTACGTCCTTGTTTAATGGCATATTTGATGACAGGTTCGTCATCCATGATAGCAGCTACAGAACCAGAGTTCAAGCTGTCATACATAGAAGCCCCATCTGAGAAGGTTTTGATTTTATAGCCATACTTGCTCTTGTTTTCCTCGAGGAAAGTTTGAGAAGCAGTACCATTTTTGACACCAACTGTTTTTCCTTTTAGATCTTCGTAGGAAGCAATGTTACTACTTTCTTGAACTGCTAGGATTGAATTCGTTGTGTAGTATGGATCTGAGAAGTCAAAAGTCGCCTTACGCGCATCAGTAACAGTCATCCCGGCAATCATTCCATCGGCATTACCATTCTGGACATCACTGACAGCAGCATCAAAACCTGGATTGCTAATTTCTAGGGTAAATCCTTGGTCTTTGGCAATGGCCTTAATCAATTCCATATCAATCCCAGTGTATTTGCTTTGATCATTTTGGAAGACGAAGGGAGCAAAAGAGGAATCACTAGAAATTTTGTATTTTTTCTTCTTAGGAGTCGCCTTTTGGCCAGCTTTTGTGCTCGTTTCAGGAACAGCAGAAGTGCTGGCGGTAGTCGTTGTTGAAGATGATGATTGGCTGCTACCAGTCCATTTTTCAATAATTTGGTCTAGTGTACCATCTTTCTTCATTTGAGCAAGGGCAGTATTGAATTGTTTAATAAGGTTTTCATGGGACCCATCTTTTTTGACTCCAAAAGCAAAGCTTCCAACAGCTTCTCCTTCCATATTAATAGAAAGATCTTGGCCTTGCTTAATGGCATATTCTATAACAGGTTGGTCGTCCATAATGGCATCCACTGCACCGGTTGATAAACTATTGTTCATCAAATCACTGGTATCGAATGTCTTGATCGTATAACCGTACTGATCTTTGTTCTTCTGAAGGAAGCGTTGAGCAGCTGTTCCGTTTTTGACTCCGACCGTTTTTCCTTTGAGCTGGTCATAGGAAGTGATTTTGTTAGCTTTCTTAGTCGCAATCACGACTTTTGTATCATAGTAGGTATCAGACATCGCAAAGACTTGCTCACGTTCCTTGGTCTTGGTCATCCCTGCCATAATGGCATCGGCTTGACCAGCTTGAACTGCATTGACCGCTGCATCAAAGCCTGGGAACGATTTTTCTAAGGTCCATCCGTTAATTTCAGCGACCTTATCCAAGATTTCAACATCAATTCCTTTATAAACTTGGTCTGAGTCTTTGAATTCGAAGGGCGCATATGCCGTATCGAAAACGACTTTTACAGTTTCAGCCTGTGCTTGACTCGCAAAGGCGAATAGTGGAAATAAGAAAAGCAAACATGCTACTAGTTTTTTCTTCATTTCGTTCTCCTTTATATCAAATCCAGTTGTCTCGAGAAGAGCAATGGAAGGGATACCCAAAAGGGCTCAAAAAAATAAAGAATTCATACTGAAAACAAGTATGAATTTCATCATTTATTAGTTACGAGGATTATCATACCATAAATGAAACCTAAAATCAAGAATTTTAACCAATCCATGTTATGTTTTCTGACATCATTAAATATTGCAGTCTCTGATTTTCTTTGCTACAATGAAACTATAAGATAAAAGGAGGAAGATAATGAAGAAAGGTAACATTTTTCAAGATATAAAAACTGACACCTCATGGTCAGTACTTGTTTCTACACTATTCTATGTGTTCTTAACTTTCCTATTTGTTGAAGGTGGGCTTTGGCTTGGGAGTGAGTTTGTAGGACCATTTTCTCTAGTCATAGAGTTTTTAACGGAGCTCTTTTCACCAGGAAATGGAGGCGCAAGTGTTCAAGAGTTCTTCTACCATTATTTTCTCTATTATGAGCTTTTCAGTTTTGTATTCATTCTCATCCTCTTTATTTTTTGGGTGAAGTTCATTGAGAAGAATCCCTTATCGACGTTAGGTTTTGTAAAAAGGAATTGGCTTAAGTATCTATGTTGGGGGATCTTGCTTTCCCTTCTTCAAATGGGAGTCATTGCACTTGTCTACCAGGTAGGTGGAATCGGGACTTTTGAGCTAAATGAATTAAGTTTAGAACCCATCCTCTTTATTCTCGGTTTATTTCCATTTTGGCTCCTTCAAGGAGGGACTGAAGAAGTAGCGACGCGGGGTTGGCTCCTCACTCGGATTGCAGCAAGAGCTAATCTACCATTAGCGATCGCAATTTCTAGTAGTCTCTTTGGCTTTCTTCATCTGGGAAATTCAGGAGTGACCTTCTTATCCGTCCTGAATATTGTCCTTGATGGGGTGCTAGCTGGTCTGCTCCTTGTCTACACCGATAGTATCTGGCTAGTGGTCGCTCAACACGGTACTTGGAACTATGTACAAGGAAATCTCCTTGGTTTTCAAGTCAGTGGGACGGGCGCAGATGCGTCTATCTTTAGCTTTACCATGGGATCAGGACCTGACTGGCTAACTGGAGGAGCATTTGGTGCAGAAGGATCGATCATCACCACTTTGGTTCTTCTATTATCCGTCGTGATTGTTTACCGCTTAGGTGAAAGAAGAGAAAAAGTTGTTAATGAACAAGTGTGAAATGGCTGATAGGAAATAAAAATAAAAACGAAGACTGGCAAAAGTGCCGGTCTTTTTTATCAATTATATAAAACAAGCCGAACACCTAATGATGAGTTCGGCTTGTTTTATATAATGGGAATAATTAGCTTGACTTGGGCACCATTATGAATATTTTCTAAATGCATCGTTCCATTATGAAGTTTCATGACGCGTTTTACGAAAGATAAACCAAGTCCATAGTGACTTTCTTGAGAAAGTGTTCTTGCTTGGTCCTCTTTATAGAAAAGATTTCCAGCATGTTGTAAAACATTTTTTGAAAATCTAGATTGATTATTCCATATAGTTAGAACTAATCGATTATTTTCTTGTGACATTGTTAGCTGTATCTTTGCATCATTATCTTTTTGATGTTGTATTGCATTATTAATAATATTTGTGATTGCTCGAAAAAACAAATTGGAATGAATGGCAATTTGTGTTGATGGAGTTACTGTATTTGAAAAAACAAATTGTGTATTTCTCGGGAGTAACGGAGTGATCTGTTCCTTCAATTGATGAGTTACTTGTTGAATTGATATGTTTTCAAGTTGAATATCATGGTCATAAAAAGTTTTGGAGTATTGGATGAAGTGGTTAAAATAATCATTTAATTGAATACTTGCTTGCTCCAGATCTTTTAGACATTCCATTGCTTGAGGTGTTTGCTCGGTGGATTGTAAGAATTCGGCATTTCCTCTGATGACAGTTAGAGGGCTACGAAGATCATGTGCAGCGCTAGATACTTGAAACATGAGTTCTTTTTTTTGATCTTTTTCATTTTGAATTCTATTTTTTATTTCAGATTGCATTTTTTCGATCAGATCGTTTGTTTCAATGAATTCTTTAATCTGCAAATGGTGATGTTCATTTTTGGTGAAATATAGACCACTATGATAAACCATGTTCAATTCTGTTTGAATCTTGGTTAATAATTGTTTAATATTTATTACAATGATAAAAATTAAAATGATGCAAAGATAAATCCAAGAACTGACGCTAAAAAATAAAGCAAAGTGATTGGCATTTTTCTCATTAATTCCAGATACAGAAGATAGAAGAGCTGGAACTATGTAAAAAAGTATCAGACATAGAAGAAATTGCCAAATGATTTTAAGGTAAGTACGCTTAATGAGTTGCTTGATTGTCAATTCTTTTTCCATTTGTATCCTCCTCCCCATATTGTTTTGATGGGGTCAATTTGATGGATCTTAAATTTTTGTCTGATTTGATAGATGTATTCAGTAATGGATCGTAGTTGTGCATCAGAGTCTACAGGATAGAGGTAATTGTAAAGTTCTTCTATGCTAAATATTCGGTTCTCATTTTTTGCTAAAAGATAAAGTAAATCAAACTCTCGCTTAGTTAATGAAATTCTCTTTGATTGATAATAAACTTCTTGACTATCTCGATAAAAAGCTATATTTGAATCCATCTCTTCTTTAGAGGCGTTGTGAGATCTTTCTTCTCTACGAAGGTGCATTTGAATTCTTGCAATCAATTCTTTAATGCTGAATGGTTTTGTGATGTAATCATCGGCTCCGGCTTGTATTCCTTTTAGTAAATCTTCTTCAAAATCTTTAGCGGTTAGAAATAGAATTGGAGTAGTAATTTGTGAACGAATGGAACGACAGATTTCTAAACCAGAAATAGGCATCATGACATCAAGTAGAATTAGATCGAATCCAGTAAAGTCGCAGATATTGATCTCCTCTATATATTTACGAGTTTCCACGTGAAAGTTATTCGCTTTTAATGCATTCGCTATTAATCGTAAGATTTTTTCATCATCGTCAATGGCTAAAATTTTATACTTCATAGTCCCTCCAATTGTATGAGCATATTATAGCAAATATAAAATGCAATTTGTTAGAAATGAAGAAAATAATTATTCTGATAATTTCCTGATTTTCTCCTGTTATACTTGCTCCAAGTGAAGGTGGAATTTCACTAAAAGTCAGAAGGGAAAAAGAATGAATGATAACAATTCAAAAGCTACATAAGGAATATAATAATAAAATTGTCCTTCAAAACGTGTCTTTCAAAGCCAAAAAAGGTGAGATTACTGGATTGATTGGACCGAATGGATCCGGAAAATCAACTTTAATCAGAATTTTACTTGGTTTAGAAAATAGTCAAACGGGGATAGCGTTGATCAATGGCAAAAAATACTCTCAATTGGGAGATAATCCTTTTGGTATTGTTGGATCATTCCTAGATAGTTGCCAACCTTATCCAACTAGAACAGGATTTCAGCATCTTCGGTGGATTGGCTTGGCTTGTGGCGTTGACAAAAATAGGTGCAATGAATGTTTAGAGTTGGTGGGGTTAAGTGAAGCTAAAAATAAAAAAGTAAAAGACTATTCATTAGGAATGAAGCAACGTCTTGGGTTAGCAACGGCATTATTAGCAAATCCTGATATCTTAATTTTAGATGAACCAATCAATGGACTAGATCCAGAGGGTATACGCTGGGTACGCAATTTTTTGCAGTCTTTTGTCAATGAAGGTAAAACTGTCTTAATGACAAGTCATTATATGAGTGAGTTAGAATTAACTGTAGATCATCTAGTTGGTATTTCTAATGGGAAAATTGTTATTGATGCTCCTACAAAAGATATTTTGAAACAGTTTGGATCTTTTGAGGAAGCATATTTTAAGGCGCTCGAAGGGAAAGAAGGTGAATAATATGTTGAAACGTTCCTTTTTTAGTGACCTCTATAAATATTGTAGTTTAGTTACTTTTAAATCCACTTTTTTTCTTATTTTGGGAGTCAGCATATTTTTTACAATTCAAAATATCCAGGTGATAAATGCCTTAGTAGAAGGAAATGGCCAAGCAGTTAACCTTGATCCGTCTATGTTATCATCGAATCCAGTCTATACAGTCAGGGATGCTCTCTTATCCTCTCCCTACCAAGCAAGTGTTATTTTCTTGCCAATCTTGGTTTCACTTGTTTATTCAACCCATTACCAATTTGGTGATGATAATTTTACTCAGTTATTGATCCCAAACTGGAAAGTTCGTCTTACTGGGTTTATGGCAAGTTCGATTGTTTTATCGTTACTTTCTACTTTAATAATTTCTATAGTAAATGCTGTTATCTTACTCATTTTTCTAGATTCAACTTTAAAGAATTATTTAGAATTGACTTTGTTCTTAGATGTTACGGTAAGAGTTATGATATTTGCAATCGTTCTTACTTTATTAGCTTTACTTTTCGTAATAGTAACGAAAAAATCAATGACTTCATTAATTGCAGATGTTTTATTATTGGTAATCAGTTTATCAGGTATTCTAAGAGGAATTTCCTCTAAAATAGAAAATCTATTGCCTTTGATTGGAGCAAAGTCATTTGCTTTTGGCCGAATTGAAGGGACTCAAACGAGCCAATTGTATGGATTTACACTTTTAGTAGTAGAAGGGATCTTGTTCTTGGTGTTCATAATGGTTGTAGAAAAGATTCGAATGGGGAGGAAGAATGGCAAAAGTATTTTTCAGTCTTATCGTCAAAAAATATAGTTTAAAACCCGTGAAGTACCAGATAACCATACAGTCATTTTTGATAGGTTTTGTGTGTCTCTTAAGTATTTTACCAGTTGCAATCAATGGTACAATTGTAGAATTATCTTTAAAGCAAGCTCTTGTTTTTGCATCAATGCTCTCTGTTGGTATTGGGAGTGTTAATGTATTTGTAGAGTTACAATCACACGAAACAAAACTAGTTTATTTGGTAAGTGGAAAAAGGATCTTAAGTTCAATTCGGATCCTGTTCGTAGAGTTATGTGATGTAGTACTACAATCAACCTTATATTTCATTGTACTGCTTATATGGTTTCATTTTTTTAGTAGCGAAAATGGTGTCAGTTTAGAAATTTTCAGTTTCTATTTGATTGGCTCCATCCAATACTTTTTGATTTCTTACTTCTTAAGTTATTTTTTCAAAAGTCCAATGGGGAGTTTAGCTATTTTGCTACTTTTTCCTATTTTGGTACAACCATTCATAGAAAGAGTAGTGGAACCATTGACTAGTTATCTATTTTATAATATTGTTGCGGATACCATATTAGGTAGTGCTTCCAATTTGCAACTCTGTATTTACGTTTTTGGACTTGTAAGTTCACTTGGAGCGACTCTCTACCTCTTGGTAAGGAATCAAGAAGTTAAGTAGTAAATAAAAATGATACTGATGAGCGAACCTTGCTAATTTTGTAAATCAATGACATTGATGTTAATTACGTATTTCATGGTTTTAGAATAAAAGACAAGACTTTCGAAGTAATTGCGAGAGTCTTGTTTATTTTTCATGCTAATGCGTGTCCAATTAATGATGTTGTAATTCGGACATATCCCGATTTAACGGATCATTTTGTAACATGTTGTCTTCCCTCTTCATTCCTCATCTCAGAGAATTCTAGTGATTTATGGTAAAATAAGGTCTATATATGTGAGGACAAAGAGATGATTAATCGAATTACAGATAACAAATTTAAACTTGTATCCAAATACCAACCTTCTGGGGACCAACCACAGGCCATTGAACAGTTGGTGGATAACATCGAGGGTGGTGAGAAGGCACAAATCCTGATGGGAGCGACTGGTACGGGGAAGACCTATGCCATGAGCCAGGTCATCGCCCAGGTCAATAAGCCGACCTTGGTCATTGCCCACAATAAGACACTAGCAGGCCAGCTCTATGGGGAGTTCAAAGAATTCTTTCCAGAGAATGCGGTTGAGTATTTTGTTTCCTACTATGATTACTACCAGCCAGAAGCCTATGTGCCGTCGAGCGATACCTATATCGAAAAAGATAGCTCGGTCAATGATGAGATTGATAAGCTTCGTCACTCAGCAACTTCAGCTTTGCTGGAGCGTAACGATGTGATCGTTGTGGCTTCTGTCTCTTGTATCTATGGTTTGGGTTCGCCTAAGGAATATGCCGATAGTGTGGTGAGTCTGCGTCCAGGTCTGGATATTTCTCGTGATAAACTGCTCAATGATTTGGTGGACATCCAGTTTGAGCGCAATGACATCGACTTTCAACGAGGCAAATTCCGTGTTCGGGGAGATGTGGTCGAGATTTTCCCAGCTTCGCGTGATGAGCATGCCTTTCGCGTTGAGTTCTTTGGGGACGAGATTGACCGCATCCGTGAGGTTGAAGCTCTGACGGGCCAGGTACTGGGAGATGTGGACCACTTGGCCATTTTCCCAGCTACCCACTTCGTGACCAATGACGATCATATGGAAGTAGCCATTGCCAAGATTCAGGCGGAATTGGAAGAGCAGTTGAAGGTATTTGAAAAAGAAGGCAAGCTTCTGGAAGCTCAACGTCTAAAACAACGTACTGAGTACGATATTGAAATGCTACGTGAGATGGGTTATACCAATGGGGTCGAAAACTACTCTCGTCACATGGATGGCCGGAGTGAAGGAGAGCCTCCCTACACCCTTCTTGACTTCTTCCCAGAAGATTTTCTCATCATGATCGATGAAAGTCACATGACCATGGGACAGATCAAGGGCATGTACAATGGAGACCGCTCACGCAAGGAAATGCTGGTCAACTATGGTTTCCGTTTGCCGTCTGCCTTGGATAACCGGCCACTACGTCGTGAGGAGTTTGAAAGCCATGTCCACCAGATCGTCTATGTGTCTGCGACACCGGGTGATTATGAGATGGAACAAACCGATACCATCATCGAGCAGATCATTCGTCCGACAGGTCTACTCGATCCTGAGGTGGAAGTGCGTCCGACCATGGGTCAAATGGACGATCTCTTGGGTGAAATTAATGCGCGTGTAGAACGTGGAGAGCGGACCTTTGTTACCACCCTGACCAAGAAGATGGCAGAGGACTTGACCGACTATTTCAAAGAAATGGGGGTCAAGGTCAAATACATGCACTCAGATATTAAGACCTTGGAGCGGACGGAGATTATCCGTGATTTGCGTCTGGGCGTTTTTGACGTCTTGGTCGGGATCAACCTTCTTCGCGAAGGGATTGACGTTCCGGAAGTCAGTCTGGTTGCTATTCTCGATGCTGATAAGGAAGGCTTCCTTCGTAATGAACGCGGCCTCATTCAAACCATTGGTCGTGCAGCCCGTAATAGTGAGGGTCACGTCATCATGTATGCGGACACCATGACTCAGTCTATGCAAAAAGCCATTGATGAAACAGCCCGTCGTCGTAAAATCCAGATGGCTTATAACGAAGAGCATGGCATTGTGCCACAAACCATTAAGAAGGAAATCCGTGACCTGATCTCTGTTACCAAGGCTGTGGCCAAGGAAGAGGACAAGGAAGTGGATATCACCAGTCTCAACCGCCAAGAGCGCAAGGAACTGGTCAAGAAGTTGCAAGGCCAGATGCAAGAAGCCGTCGAAGTGCTTGACTTTGAGTTAGCAGCGCAAATCCGCGATATGATGTTGGAAGTCAAGGCGTTGGATTAAAAGGAGGGAAAGTATGAAAATTTTAGTCATCAATGGGCATCCTGATAAGGAAAGTTACTGTCAGGCTATTTTTCAAACCATTGTCGAAAATATTGACTCAGGTCGCCATGAACTTGAAGTCATTAACCTTAATGAAGAGGACTTTGATCCGGTTTTACGTTATGGCTATCGAAAACGGATGGAGGAAGATCCCTTTATCCTTCGTTCCCAAGAATTGATCCAGTGGGCGGATCACCTGATCTTTGTCTATCCCATCTGGTGGAGTAGTATGCCTAGCCTTATGAAGGGCTGGATCGATCGGGTCTTTACACCGGGGATTGCTTACTCGGCCAATGATCAAGGAAACTTTATCTGGAATTACCTCAGAGGCAAGCAATTTAAGAAGTTGCTTAAAGGCAAAACCGCCAGTATTTATGCGACCTCCATGGCGCCTACTTGGTGGTACAAGATCTTTTCAGGCCCTCTCAACATTCCTGATAGTTATGGTATCTCCGTTTTGAAAAATGCCGTCTTGAACCACTGTGGGATTAAAACCAAGCGCGTCTGCATTTTGGGTGAAGTCGGCCGCGATGTGAATACCGCTAGTATGCGGAAACAGCATCTCCAAAAGGTAGCAGTAGAAGTCAAGAAACTTTGATCAGAGATGGGTTACTACTGATAAGTTAGTGTCTTTAGTTGTATTTTGATTGGCTTTTGGTTAAACTATTACATAATCTATAAAACATAGGAATGATTCCATATGCTACTTTTTATCTATATGATCTATGTCATTTATTCACTATCAAAAATGAAAAGAGAAGGAAAAAGAGTCTCAATTTTCACTAAGTTGATTGTTTACGGCTTATTGATACTCTCTTCGTTTATGCTCTATTTCAGTTTATTGTCATTTTTATTTAGCCCGTTGCCATTTTTTGGCTTTCTAGCTACTCTTGCTATTGGTGGTATGATGCTATCTCTGAAAATAGTCATTGCCCTTGCTTTACTTTTGTTATCGCTCAGCCTATTCTTAGATAGTAAAAATAGTGATCCAGATACGCCTTTGATTGATCATTGGCTTCGATTAGGAGTTCATATCCTATTGATCATTATTTAAAAGAAGATTATTCGTTTTTTTAATCTCCACCAATGTTTACATAGGAGAGTTCAATCATGGGAAAGTATGTGAACCTGTTTACGAACCTGTATCTGATTCTTTTACTTTTTGTTTTTGCTAACTTTGTATTAGGCTACAATGGTTACGCCTTTACTCCGCTCCTGTGGAATCCTTGCTTGTATCTAGGAGCTGTGACAGTTTTTTGTCATATCTGGTATCGCTTTTATCGAACTCACACAGTCAATTGGAAGAATGTAGTGGGTCTACTGTTTAGTTTCTTTGCTAGCTTGATCTTAGTATTATTCATTGTGTTTTTCTTTAGTTTTGATGGTCATGGTTCGGTAATGATTCACTCAGAATATTATTTAAAAGAGAAGTCAATTGTCTTTCAAAGAGGCTCCCTTTTAGATGCCTTTGATGAATACCATGAGCTGGTGAATCCGTTTGTGATGAAAAAAGAGATAAAGAAAAAAGTTTATATTGATTAAGTGTCAATATCATAGAAAGGAAATATATGTCACGTACAACGCCTACTATACTGTGCAATCTTTGCATGGTCGAAGATCTTGAAAATGGGAAAGTAGTCCTCCAATACCGCTCACCTGAAAAGACTCACTGGGCTGGCTATGCTTTTCCAGGTGGCCATATTGAAGAAGGCGAGAGTCTGGTCGAGTCAGTTATCCGTGAGATTGATGAAGAAACTGGCCTCACCATTTTCAACCCCCGATTAGTCGCTGTAAAAAACTGGCAGTTAGAGGATGGCATCCGCTACATCGTCTTTTGCTACAAAGCGACAGAATTCATAGGCCAGCTAAGATCGTCTGATGAAGGAGAAGTTTCTTGGGTTGAGAAGGACCAATTAGAAAAGTTGGACTTGTCCTACGACATGCTTCCTCTGCTGGAAGTGATGGAAGACTCGGACTTGTCTGAGTTCTATTATCGCAAACGGACAGACGATGATTGGGAAAAATTTCGCTATTAAGGAGTTAGGTAATACTAGCTCTTTTCTTATTCTTGTAAGAAGTGGAAAAAAATAGTATGATGGAAGAGTTTAGGAATACCTGATCTAGGGGGATTTATTATATATGAAGGATTTTCACTTTGATGCCATTGCAGCATTTGAAAATTACGAGATCGAAACCATGAGAGATGGCCATGTGGTGGTGACAACCAAGGTGGTCGAATCCTCTCTTAATTATTATGGAAACGCGCATGGAGGATATCTCTTTACTCTGTGTGACCAGATCAGTGGTTTGGTCGTGATTTCACAGGGAGTAGATGGTGTGACCTTGCAGTCATCCATCAATTATTTGAAAGCAGGGCGTCTAGGAGATGTCCTAACCATCCATGGGCAGTGTGTCCACAGTGGGCGGACGACTCGAGTTGTCGATGTCGACATTACCAATCAGGAAGGTGTCAATGTCTGTAAGGCTACCTTTACCATGTTTGTAACGGGAGAAAGAGATGAATCAGCAAAAGTACGCATTTAAAAACTATATTTTTGATTTTTATGGAACCTTGGTCGATATCAAAACCGATGAGTCGAGTCCAGTCTTGTGGGAGACAATGGCTCAAATCTACCAGTCCTATGGAGCTCATTATACAGGGGACAGCCTGCAAGTCCGGTATAAGGAGTTGGTGCAGCAAGCTGAGCAAAGTATCGCTCGGGAAAAACAGGTCACTTATCCGGAGATTGATTTGACTGTGATTTTCGTTCAACTCTATCTAGAGAGTCATCCAACTGGAACCAGTGTCCATCATCTCAAAGAGTGGGGACGCTTGATTGCTCGGACCTTCCGTGTCCTCTCTCGCAAACGATTGGAGCTCTATCCGCACACGAAAGAAGTCTTAGAAGATATGAAGGCTGCAGGGTGTCGGATCTATCTCTTATCCAATGCCCAAGCGGACTTTACCAACCCAGAGATTGATTTGCTTGGCCTAAGAGAGATTTTCCATGATATTTATCTGTCGTCTGATGCAGGGATTCGCAAACCTCAGCGCGAATTTCTCATGAAAGTCATCAAAGAACACCAGTTGAATCCGAATAAAACGGTCATGGTAGGGAATGACTTCACTACAGATGTGGCTGTGGCGAAAAGTATCGGCATGCAAAGTATCTTGATCAATACCTTGCAATACTCGGACGAAGAATTACAGAATAAGAGTCAAGCAGGCGTGCGCGTGATTCGAGACATTCAGGAATTACAAGAAGTTTAAGCTTTATCATCGATTCTAGGAGGCCGAGTTGCCTCCTGTTTTATACAAAATGCTACAGTATAGCAGTATTTGTCAAAATTTCCCTTTCATGGTATACTATGGGAGTTAATTTTGCTAAGGAGATTGAAATGAATAACTTACCAAACTGTCCAAAATGTAACTCTGAATATGTTTATGAAGATGGTGCCCTCTTGGTCTGTCCAGAGTGCGCTTATGAATGGAACCCAGCTGAAGTTGTGGAAGAAGATGGTGTCGTAGCGATTGATGCCAACGGAAACAAATTGGCTGATGGCGATACCGTCACCTTGATTAAAGACCTTAAAGTCAAGGGTGCACCAAAAGATTTGAAACAAGGAACGCGCGTGAAAAACATTCGCATCGTTGAAGGCGACCACAACATTGATTGTAAGATTGATGGATTTGGCGCAATGAAACTCAAATCAGAATTTGTGAAGAAGATCTAAGAATAAGAAGAAGGGCCTAGCCCTTTTCTTTCAGGAGGATACTATGAAATTCAAACTATTGTTTAGTTATCGTTTTCTATTGTTTATCTTAAGTGTCATCGGTGTTTATCTGCAACTCACTAAGCATGGTGGCTTTGGGATGATGCTTTATTACACCATTTTGTCTAACATGTTGGTCATGTTCTTCATGGGAGATATGGTTTGGCGCATGCTTCGTGGTCGTTCGACCCAGACCCAGGGCTATCTTCGCTTGAAGGGTGGTGTCACCATGTCTATCATGATCACCTGTGTCATCTACCACTTCATGCTAGCACCGATCGCGACACCTGAGAAGTTTTACCGCTTGGAAAACTTCCTCTGTCATTACATTGTTCCTTTGATGTTCTTCTTTGATACCCTGGTCATTGATAAACCCAAACAGTACCGTAAGTCGGATCCATTAGCTTGGACCTTGCTTCCTTTGCTCTATATGGTCTTTGCATTGATAAACGGTTTGGTCCTTAAATGGCCAGTACCTGGCGCTAAAGACAGTCCTTTCCCTTATTTCTTTATCAATGTCAATCGTTTTGGCTGGCTCTATGTCGCTAAGATGGCGACGATCATTTTTGTCGCTTATTTAATAGCTGGATGTGGCCTGTTTGCCCTGAAGAGGATTGGTAAAAAAGGAACAGATCATTATTAAATAGAAGATTTGTTGATAAAAATCCGAACATTAGTAGAAAAAAATAAGTTTTTTCTTGCATCCCTCTATAAACTGTGATATAGTATGGATAATTAAATAGTCCTTTAATCCTGTCCCGTGAGGCAGGCAAGGAGTCTGATCAAAATAAGAGGTGAACTAGATGCGTTCTAGGTCTTATCTCTTAGTATTTTTCTGAAGCCTCCTTGATAAAGGGAGGCTTTTTTCTATCAATTAGGAGGAAAAGATGAAGATCAAAGAAGTCGTTGATGATCTGACCATGAAGCGGGCTATTACTCGCATCACCTATGAAATCATCGAACGGAATAAGGATCTGAGCCAAATTGTTTTGGTAGGGATCAAAACTCGTGGCGTATTCATTGCCAATCGCATCAAAGAACGGTTAGCACAACTAGAACAAATAGAAGTTCCAGTATGTGAATTGGATACCAAGCCTTTCCGTGATGATATCAAAGTAACAGAAGATTCAACCGTTTTACCAGTAGATATTACTGGCAAAGATGTCATCCTGATTGATGATGTCCTTTATACAGGTCGGACCATTCGAGCAGCCATCGATAATCTTGTCAGTCGGGGACGTCCATCTCGTGTCAGCCTTGCTGTCCTAGTGGATCGTGGTCATAGAGAATTGCCGATCCGACCAGATTATGTTGGAAAGAACATTCCAACAAGTCGATCAGAGGAAATCATTGTCGAGATGACTGAGCTGGATGGTCAAGATCGCATCTTGATCGAGGTGAGTGAATAAGGTAGTTTTCAAATCGTCGCTATATACAGGAGTGACTGAGGAAGCTTCCTGTATTGTTTTCACATATGCATATCTTTGGAATGGAGTTACAACATGTCTACAAATCAAATCGCACTTAAAAACCTTGTCTCAATGGAAGCTTTATCAAACGAAGAAGTTATGGCCTTGATTAAGCGTGGTATTGAGTTTAAAAATGGAGCAAAAGCTCATTATGATGAGCAACATATCGTGGCTAACCTCTTCTTTGAGTCATCAACACGTACGCACAAAGCATTTGAAGTGGCTGAGTTGAAATTAGGTTGTGACCTCCTTGACTTTGATGTGAAAACGAGCTCTGTAAACAAGGGTGAAACTCTGTACGATACCATTTTGACCATGTCAGCTCTCGGAGTTGATATCTGCGTCATCCGTCACCCAGAAGTAGACTACTACAAGCAATTGATTGAAAGTCCAACTATCACAGCCTCTATTGTCAACGGGGGAGATGGATCTGGTCAACACCCAAGCCAAAGTTTACTAGACTTGATGACCATCTATCAAGAGTTTGGTCACTTTGATGGACTTAAGGTTTGTATCGCTGGTGACTTGGATCACTCACGGGTGGCAAAATCAAATATGCAAATCTTGAAACGTTTGGGAGCAACCCTCTACTTTGCAGGCCCAGACGAATGGAGAAGTGCGGAATTTGAAGAATACGGAACCTTTGTGACGATTGATGAAGTGATCGAAGAAGTTGATGTTATGATGTTCCTCCGTGTGCAACACGAGCGTCATGATTATGAGTCTCTCTTCTCAAAAGAGAACTACCATCGTTTGCATGGCTTGACACAAGAACGCTATGATCGTATGAAAGACACAGCCATCTTGATGCACCCAGCTCCAGTAAACCGTGATGTGGAGATTGCTGACCACTTGGTAGAAGCTCCTAAATCACGCATCGTGGAGCAAATGACCAATGGTGTCTTTGTCCGCATGGCTATCATCGAAGCGGTTTTAGCTGGACGTAAATAATAGAGTAAGAAAATAGAAAGGATAAGTGAGGGAGTCTACAAAAAGGTGGTCTTTTCTCACTTTTCTTTTTGGAGTTTGTAAGGAGAATTTATGGTAAAACGTCTCTTAGTATTAGAAGATGGGACGGTTTTTGAAGGAACTGGTTTTGGAGCTGATACATATGTCAGTGGGGAATTGGTCTTAAATTCTGCCATGACGGGTTATCAGGAGTTGATTACCGACCAGTCCTATAAGGGGCAAATATTAGCCTTTACTTTTCCAGTTATTGGTACAACTGGGATAAACCGAGATGATTATGAATCTATTTTTCCTGGGTGTCTAGCAGTGGTAGTGCACCAATTAGCGAGTCATCCCAGTAATTGGCGCAAACAGTTATCCTTAGATGCTTACCTGAAAAAACACAATATTCCAGGGATCCAAGGAGTCGATACTCGAAAGCTGGCTAAAATTGTCACTGAACATGGAAGTATGAAGGCTACAGTGGTCAATGAAGGGGATGCGATTGAGCATATCTTAGACCAGCTCCGGGCAACTGTCTTGCCTTTTGACCAAGTCCGCCAGGTGTCGACCAAAACCCCCTATGCTGCACCAGGATTTGGGAAGAGTATCGTCTTGATCGACTTGGGATTACGGCATTCCGTTTTGCGTCAATTGATTGCACGAGGTTGTAACGTCACGGTCGTTCCTTATTCAGTTAAATTGAAGGAATTAAAGGATTTGCAGCCAGATGGCATCATTCTATCCAGTGGTCCAGGGAATCCTCATCATATCGATGGTATTTGCCAGGTTATTGCTAAAATCGATCCTCATATTCCGATTATGGGGATCGGCTTGGGGGCGGAATTACTGGCCCTTGCCCACGGGGGAAGCCTCACCAAACTAAAAAGTCCTCATCGAGGACTTAACATTCCTGTAAAAGAAGTTGCTACTGGAAAAGTCGAAATCACTAGCCAGAATCATCAGTACAACATCGAGCGTGATACTCTTCCACGAGATTTTCTGATCACCCATGAGGAGCTTCATGATCACTCTATCGAGGCCTTTCGTCACCGCTATCTTCCCTTGATAGGTGTCCTCTACCATATTGAGTCCAGTCCAGGACCAAGGGAAAGTCTTTATTTCTATGATGAATTTATGGATTTGATTGAAAGTAAATTAGACGAAAGAAGGGAGGAGTTATGGTCATGAATCAAGTAACGCTGTTGTGTGCAGAATCCTTCAATGATGTCAGTTTGCTTGGAGCACTCACGTCTTGTCCCTTATTAAAAGAACGTGGTTACCAGACAGAAGTCCTCTATTGTGGAGACGAGAACGACATCACCAAAGAAGCAGGAAATGCTGTTTCCGTTATTCGTTTAAAATTGGATAGTCTAAAAGAAGCCCTTCTAGCGACGAAAACCAAAAATTTACTACTGTCATTTGCGGATAAGCAAGTCCTTGGGCTATTATTTCGATTGGAGGAAATTGGGTTTCTCAAGGAACACAAGATCCGTATTCTAGGAACTTCGCTTAGACAGTACCGTACCTTTTACCACCAGGCAGACCAAAAGTCTTTTCTACAGGACTTAGGTTATCAAGTTCCTTCCTCATCCTTGGTTTCGACAGTCAGAGAGGCTATTGAGTTTTCGGAGCAGATCCAATTCCCTATTGTTGTTTGGCCGCTTGCCAGCAAGCATGGGCAAGGTCGTCGGATTGCTAATAACTTGGATGATTTATGTGATGCTGTCGAAAAAGGACTAGAAGTATCACCACAGGCTCAGTGTTTGCTGGAGTTTTCAACGGTTGGTTTCAAGGAGTTGGAATACATCGTTGTCCGAGATCGTCAGGATAATTATTACCTTGCGGGAAACATTGAGAGCGTCGACCCGGTGGGGATCCACTCCAGTGATTCTTATCAAGTCATCCCTAGTCTGACGCTGACGGATACCGAGCATCAGACCTTGAGAGAGGCAGCATTGTCTATTGTCCGGCATTTGAGACTGGTTGGAGCAACTTCCATCAAGTTTGCGCTAGATCCAAAGAGTTACCAATTCTATATTCTTGAGGTCAATCCATTTGCTTCGGATTCCTTCTCGACCATGTCCATGGCCTTAGGTTATTCGATTTACCACCAGGCCTTATGCTTAAAGTTAGGCGACCACCTTTTGGACCTTCCTCACCCAACGATGAAGGGTCTTACAGCCCTGTTTGAACCCACTCTAGATCGTATTTTCTTTAAACTACCCGTCTTTCCGATGGAAAAGGTGACAAAAGTTCTCAATACACAAATTCATTCAGTTGGTGCAATTCATGGGTTTGGTACTAGTTTGGAAGAAGCCTATCAGCAAGCCGTTGAAAATTTTGGTTCGGATCAATGGCCTAAGCATATTCTAAAAGAGGTTTCGGACGATGAACTCATCCAACGGATTGCCAAACGAATGCCATATCGCTTCTCATCTATCTTAGAGGCATTTCATAGAGGATTCGAGATGGAAGAAGTGAGTGACCTGAGCCGAATGGATCCGTTTTATCTCCAGTTTTTATATAATCTTTACTTGTATGAGCGACAAGAGAAGGAACAACTATGTCCTGAGCTAAAATTACGTCCTTTGGATTTAACAGCTGGATTCGGTCAAGTTGGCGAAAAGGTTTCTTACTATACTTCGATCTGTGGCGAAGATGAGGCACCAGATTGGAGTCAATGGACCTTATTGCTTGATAAAACTTCACCTGAGGATCAAAGTCAGATTCTTAGACTGATAGATCGCTTGAAGCAGGAGCATGAAAAGGGAAGAAAAGTAGCCCTTCTGACACATCGTCCTTTTGCAGGACATGCAGCAGATACTTGCTTGCGAATCCCTCTTTCAATTTATGAGACTTACCAAGACCAGATTAACAGCCAGTTTGGTCAAGTAGAATATTTGGATGAATAGAATAAGAGCTTCGGTCAAGATAACCGAAGCTCTTTTAGGATAAAAACAAACTGTTTATTATATAAAATAGTTAGCTGACTATTTAAAAACATGAGCTCATTTTTTGATACAGTTAAGTAGTTCTAAAACTTTCCGCAGTGAGAAAAGTGCCTGAAACTATTTTGTTTCAGGCACTCGGGAGTTTTGAGACCTTAGGCTCAAAACTAAGTCATGGAACTTCTTGGAAGTTCGCTGACGTCCGTACTCACCTAAGGAAAGTTTCCAAGTAGATTAAATATTTTATCTGAAATTCTTTGGTTATTTTAACAGAAGAAATTTTAAAAACAAAACACTGGATTAGGAATGGCTAACAATTCCGATGATGGTATCCACTGCACGTTCCATGGTTTGAAGGCTGACGTATTCAAAGCGACCATGCATATTTTCGCCACCAGCGAAAAGGTTTGGAGTTGGAATTCCCATAAAGGAAATCTTAGAACCGTCTGTACCACCGCGGATAGGTTCGATGATTGGCGTAATGCCCAAATCTTCCATGACTTCCTTAGCTAGGTTGACTGGTGTCATATCTTTCTCGATGACCTGTTTCATGTTGTAGTACTGGTCTTTAAGTGTCAAGAGAACACGTTCGGCACCAAGTTCTTGGTTCATCTTGCTTGCGATGTCTTCCATCATGGCTTTACGGGCTTCAAAGTTCTCAGTCTCGAAGTCACGTATAATGTAGCTAGTATTCGCTTCCTCAACAGTCCCCTCGATATTCATCAAATGGAAGAAGCCTTGGTAGCCATCTGTTTTTTCAGGGCGGTCTTCTTCAGGGAGTTGATTGTGGAAGTCAATGGCTAACTGGAGGGCATTGACCATTTGGTTCTTAGCAGTACCTGGGTGCACATTGCGCCCTTTAAAGGTAATTTCAGCTCCTGCAGCAGAGAAGGTTTCGTATTGCAATTCACCAAGAGGACCACCGTCCACTGTATAAGCGAAGTCTACATTGAAATCTTCTGCATCAAACTTATCTGCTCCGACTCCGATTTCTTCATCTGGTCCAAAGCCAACTCGGATTTCGCAGTGTTTGATTTCTGGATGAGCATTCAAGTATTCGATGGCTGTCATAATCTCAGCAATCCCTGATTTGTCATCTGCACCAAGAAGGGTCGTACCGTCAGTAGTGATCAAGGTTTGACCTTTGTAGTTATGGAGGTTAGCAAAGTCGGCTGGATCAAGTGAATAACCAGAATCACCAAGAGCAATAGTGCCACCATCATAGTTTTCGATGACTTGTGGGCTGATATTTTCCGCATTGAAATCAGCTGTATCCATATGAGAGATAAAGCCAATCTTTCGGGTAAGACTTGGATCGTTTGCTGGCAGCGTTCCAATCGCAAAACCGTTTGGAAGATAATAAACATTTTGCAGTCCAACTCGTTCCATTTCAGGAAGAAGTACATTCTTTGCAAACTCTACTTGAGAAGCTGTACTAGGAGTTGTTGTTGAAGTCTCATCAGAGCGAGTGTTGACTTTGACATAGGTTAAAAAACGTTCTAATAATGTTGGGTATTTCATTTGTTTTTCCTTTTCTAGTTCTGTGCTTGTAAAACATATCGCTTGATAGCAGTAGCGACACCGTCTTCTTCGTTAGAAGTAGTAGTGACATCAGCCAAAGCTTTAATAGCAGCTGGAGCATTGCCCATAGCAACTCCAAGACCCGCGTACTCAATCATTTCAATATCGTTGTTCTCATCGCCGATAGCCATGACCTCTTGCCTTGGTATTCCCAAGTATTCAGCCAGTGCCTTTAAGCCGGTCGCTTTATTTACCCCCTTAGGAAGGATCTCAAATAGGATCGGTTGGGAGCGAATAGTGTGGAAGCGCTGGGCTAATACTTCTTCATAGGTTTCTTGAAAGACATCAATCTGCTCTATCTGATCAATAAACATCCCTTGGAAAATCGGTTGTGCCTCAAGAATTTCTTCTAGGCCAAGTGACACAGGGACTGCAGAAACAATGCTAGCATCCATTTTAGCTATTTCAGAAGGTTTCCGATTCAAAATGATATAGCGATTTAAATCGAATAAACTCAATTGAGGGTAAATCTCCTGAGTCAGTTGATCAAGATAAACCAAATCTTCTTCAGATAAGGCATTATAACTGATGACAGACCAATCTGATGATTTGACAGTTGTACAACCGTTGTTAATCACAGAGTAGGAGTGATTACTTTTGAAGCCAATTTCTTCAAAAATTGGACGTACACCAGAGAGAGGGCGACCTGTACAGATAACGACGTGTACACCAGCAGCTTCAGCATCCAAAAGAGCCTGCTTATTAGCAGGACTAATGGTTTTGTCTGGTGATAAAAGGGTCCCATCTAAATCAATAGCAACTAATCGAATCATAGCTCATCCTCCTTAGCTGGTAGAAAGCTAGCAATGACTTTTCCGATGACTCTCGGTTCCTCCTCTAAAGGAATAATCTTATCACTATACTTTTTATTGAGGGAAACGAGACGAATCCCTTGGGCTTCACGAAAGACACGCTTGATCAAGGTCTGCCCATCGTACTCAATAGCATAGATGGCACCAGCAGTATCGTAGAAAGTTTGCTTGATTAGGGCAACAGATCCCTTTGGATATTTAGGTTCCAGCGAGTCTGTATGAATCCAAAGTGCTAGATCATAAGCTAGTTTTTGATCAAACCAAACCAAATCTCCCTTTGAAGCACTTTGACTTGCAGCATAACTGTCGAAGACTGTATATGGTGTGTATTTCTTCTCGATACGTTTCCGTTCAGCCTGTAAAACCAATAAGCGATTAGCTTCCTCTAAGAGTGTATTTTGAAAATCTTCATCCAGTTGCTTATAGATAAACTCAATCTTAGAATCCTCCAAGGTATCTGGTTGACCATAACGAGGATCTAAATCAGAAATGGGGATTTCAAAGAAGCTAGCAATCTTTTCTAAGTTCTCACTAACTGGGAGAGAAGTCCCTTTTACATAGCCAGTCAAAGTACTAGCTGGGATACCAGTAGTACGAGATAAATCGACCTGTCTCTTATTCTGAACCTTTAATAGTTCTCTTATTTTTTCGGAAATAATGCGCAAAGCCTCTTTATCTTGTGGGCTTGCTTTTCCACGTCCTCTTGCCAAGAGCTTCACCTCCTTTTTACATTACAACTCATTATAGCGAATTAAATCGAAAAAGTAAATAGAAATCCTTTATTCTTCATTAATTATTTTTATTCGAATTAAATAGAAATACAAAATATTCTATTAATATATTGTAAAACTTGATATTTTTAGGTATAAGGTCTAAAATAAAGAAAAAGACTTCATGGAGGTAGAAGTATGATTCGGACCGTTCAAATTAAAGATGCAGGTCAAATTCGTGATTTGTGCCACCAGACATTGGGGTATGATTCGACCCTTGAGAAAGTAACAGATCAGATCGATAAATTCAATCAGCCAGATTCGGGTCACTTTTGCTTTGTTTACGAAGAGGACCAAACTGGGAATATTTTAGGCTATGTCGAAGCAGAAGCCTATGAGAGTATATATAGCGATCCAGGTTTAAATGTTTTAGGACTAGCTGTTTTTCCTTCTGCTCAAGGACGTGGAATTGGTCGGCAATTGATGGAGCGAGTTGAAGCTCTTGCTCGAACTCATAACTATTCCTTTATTCGTTTGAGTTCTGCCTCTCATCGTAAAGATGCCCATGTTTTTTATGAACATATAGGTTATGAAGGAAATAAAACACAGAAGCGATTTTTGAAAATAATGGATTAAGATAGGCAAAGGCCTATCTTTTTTGTTATAATATACTGAATAGTTTTATAAGGATGAAAAAATGAATTTAGAAGAATTAAAGAAACGACAAGAGAAGATTCGGAACTTCTCGATTATCGCCCATATTGACCACGGAAAGTCAACCTTGGCGGACCGAATCTTAGAAAAAACTGAGACCGTTTCTAGTCGGGAAATGCAAGCCCAGCTCTTGGACAGCATGGATTTGGAACGGGAACGTGGGATTACCATCAAGCTTAATGCCATCGAGTTGAATTACACGGCTAAAGATGGGGAAACCTATATCTTCCACTTGATTGACACACCGGGACACGTGGACTTTACTTATGAGGTTTCTCGTTCGCTGGCTGCCTGTGAGGGTGCGATTCTCGTAGTGGATGCGGCTCAAGGGATTGAAGCTCAGACCCTAGCCAATGTTTACTTGGCGCTGGATAATGATTTGGAAATTCTTCCAGTCATTAACAAAATCGACTTGCCAGCTGCAGATCCAGAACGGGTACGAACAGAAGTAGAAGACGTCATTGGTCTGGATGCCAGTGAGGCAGTCCTAGCTTCAGCCAAGGCTGGTATCGGGATTGAAGAGATTTTGGAACAAATCGTCGAGAAAGTTCCAGCTCCTACTGGGGATGTTGCTGCTCCATTGCAAGCCTTGATCTTTGACTCAGTATACGACCCATATCGTGGAGTTATCCTTCAAGTTCGGGTGGTCAATGGTATAGTGAAGCCTGGCGACACCATCCAGTTGATGAGCAATGGCAAGACCTTTGATGTGACAGAGGTAGGGATCTTTACTCCTAAAGCAGTTGGTCGTGATTTCCTTGCGACAGGAGATGTTGGTTATATCGCAGCTTCTATCAAGACTGTTGCAGACACTCGTGTCGGGGATACTGTGACTTTGGCGTCCAATCCAGCAGCTGAGCCTCTTCATGGATACAAACAAATGAATCCAATGGTCTTTGCTGGTCTTTACCCGATCGAATCCAACAAATACAACGATCTTCGGGAAGCTTTGGAGAAGCTGCAATTGAATGACGCTAGTCTTCAATTTGAGCCTGAAACATCTCAAGCCCTTGGTTTTGGTTTCCGGTGTGGTTTCTTAGGACTCCTTCATATGGACGTTATCCAAGAACGTTTGGAGCGCGAGTTCAATATTGACTTGATTATGACAGCGCCGTCTGTAATCTATAAGGTCAATTTGACAGATGGAGAAGTGCTGGATGTGTCCAATCCGTCTGAGTTCCCAGATCCAACCAAGATCGCTTCGATCGAAGAACCTTATGTCAAAGCGCAAATCATGGTGCCGCAAGAGTTTGTCGGAGCTGTCATGGAATTGGCCCAACGCAAACGTGGGGACTTTGTGACCATGGACTACATCGACGAAAATCGGGTTAATGTGATCTATCAAATCCCACTGGCGGAAATAGTCTTTGATTTCTTTGATAAATTGAAATCTTCTACGCGTGGTTATGCGAGCTTTGACTACGAGCTGTCTGAATACCGTCCATCTAAATTGGTTAAAATGGATATCCTTCTTAATGGCGATACCGTCGATGCTCTCAGCTTTATCGTTCACAAGGACTTTGCCTATGAACGTGGTAAATTGATTGTTGAGAAGCTCAAGAAGATTATCCCTCGTCAACAGTTTGAAGTGCCTATCCAAGCAGCCATCGGTCATAAGATCGTTGCACGTACAGATATCAAGGCTCTTCGTAAGAACGTCTTGGCCAAGTGTTATGGTGGGGACGTCTCACGGAAACGGAAGCTTCTTGAAAAACAAAAAGCCGGTAAGAAACGGATGAAAGCTATCGGATCTGTAGAAGTACCACAGGAAGCCTTCTTGTCAGTTCTTTCAATGGATGAGGAGTAAGCTTCTCTCTGAAATATTCCAACAAATCAAACGTCCCGCTAGGGGCGTTTTTCTATCGGACTAGACAAATAGCGCTTTCAAATCTTCATTGAACGTGATAAACTAGAGGTATCAAAATCCATCACAAAGGAGAGGAAAGATGAAAAATAAGTTCCTACTAGCGACTGTCTCGGTCTTATCAGCTATTGCCCTTGTAGCTTGTAGCACACCTAAAAAAGAGTCTAGAAAACCATTGTCATCTGAATCTAGTTCCACTGAGGTGGTAAAAAAGAGTAAAAAATCCTCTAGTAAAAAGACTTCTAGCAAGGTAGAGTCAAAATCATCGGATGATACCAAGAGTTCTGTCGAAACCAAACGGGTTGGTTCTGCAGATTATGGTTATATCGATATCCCAAGCAAGTGGATTAAATTTACAGATATAGATGGCGGAGACAGCATTCAATTTACAGATGGAAGTGCCTACAATATCGTTACCATGAACGGGTATACCAAAGAAAAAGCAAATGTCGGTGAAGGGGAAGTCTTCAACGCAGAGTTGATTGCCAACCGAATTGCTTATTATTGGAAAGACAATAAAGAAGTAGAGAAAATGTGGGGAGCGAAGACCACTGTCTCAGGGAATGAAGCCTTGCAGCTGAATATTATCCTTAAATCTGGACAGTACCTCATTACTTGGGTCTTCCAAAAGGATGATAAGGTATACTTGATGTCTTTTGAAGGGGATCCAGAGACCCTGGCTCAATTCATTCCTTACATTGAGGAAACTTGGAGTTTGGATGAAAAAGGTCCAAAAGCCTAAGTTCTTATGAAGAATAAGCCAATATGTCCAAGCTCAAAAGCGTCTGATAAAAGTCATGAGGCGATGGAAAAGTAGCTACTATGGGAAATTGATTTCTTTTAATCGAAGATCTTGAGGGTAGGATAGAATGAGTGGTGTCTTCCATTTGTTTTAACCTGCTCTTTTTTGTTGAGTATGGTATAATGATCTTATTCATTTAGCAATTAGAAAGTAGTTTATGTCTCAAGAAATTGATTTAGAAAAATACCATCAGTTAGCGGTTCAAAAGCAAAAGGAGCACCGCAAGGTATTGGCAAATCTGAAAAAGAAGCCGCCTAAAAATCTAGATAAAATAGCCCAAGAGATTCACGATGAAGTCTTTCAAGAAATTGATTGTACCGCCTGCGCCAACTGCTGTAAGACCCTAGGCCCCGATTTTAAAGAAGCAGATATCACGCGCATCGCCAAGTATTTCAAGATGAAGCTTCCCGCTTTTGAGGCGGAATTTCTTCAAGTCGATGAAGATGGGGATAAGGTTTTTAAAGCTATGCCTTGCCCCTTCCTTGAAGGTGACAATCTCTGCTCCATCTACGATGTGCGTCCCAAGGCTTGCCGAGAATTTCCTCATACAGATCGCAAGAAAATCTACCAGATCAACCATCTGACTATCAAGAATACCCTCACTTGCCCAGCAGCCTATTTATTTGTAGAAAAATTGAAGGATCGTTTATAATGACATATACATTTTTACTTTTTGACTTAGACCACACCTTGTTGGACTTTGATACAGCGGAGGAAGTTGCCTTAACGCAATTTCTTCAAGATCAGGGGGTTCAAGATATTCAAGCTTTTAAGGATTACTACAAACCCATGAACCAAGGGCTCTGGAAGGATTTGGAGCAAAAGAAGATTAGCAAGAAAGACTTGATTAACAGCCGGTTTGCCATCGCCTTTGCCCATTTTGGAAGACAAGTAGATGGTGAAGAGATGGCCTTGCGCTACCAGGACTACATTAGTCAACAGGGACAGACTTTCCCAGGAGCAGAAGACATGTTAGCTAAGCTAGTAGAAAGAGGTTACCAGCTCTACGGTGCTACCAACGGCGTTACTGCCATTCAGCAAGGGCGTTTGAGGCAGTCATCCATCACCCCTTATTTCAAAGAAATTTTCATCTCTGAACAATTAGGGACCCAAAAACCGGAAGTGGCCTTTTACGAAAAGATTGGGAACCTGATCCCAGGATTTGCTAAGGAACAAGCTCTCATGATTGGGGATTCTTTGACGGCGGACATCGCTGGAGGCAATGCTGCGGGGATTGATACCGTCTGGTACAATCCGGATCACAAAGAAAATACCAGTCCAGCAGTGCCGACTTATGAAGTGGATTCTTATGAGGCCTTATTGGCGCTCTTGCGAAAAGATTAGCCTAGTACGGATAACAGTTGCTTTCAGTTAGAGGTAAAAAGGAATTGACCTGAAAAGAAGGAGAGTGTAAACGGGGATAAATGATTAGAAAGAGTTTATTTTTTCAATTTCTTATTCGACTAGCTTATATCCTCCTATTAGCTGGTGCAGCTTTCTATCTGTTATTCTTGTTAAATGGGATGGATTGGGATCAAGCTACTATCCAGGAAAGAAAAGGGTTTCGAGCGTGGATTATGCTTGGCTGTACGGTTTCTTTCATTCTCATTCGGCAAGTATTCGAATTTGTTCGTCTGATTTGTAAAACAAGCAGAAAAGGCAGAGAGTTTTCGCAGGAATGGATCGAATCAATCTCTTTGCAGGAAATAGAGAAGGAAGCGGAATTCAGAGAACCGAGGTTGAAATTACTTGTATATAAGGGCTATTTGATAACCTATCGGTCTTGTTTCGACTATCTGAGAATAGATGAGGACATTTGGAAAATCCAACTTCAGAAATTTCAAAAGTATAGTTATAGTAGATACTCTGGTAGAAACAAATCACTTCTTCCTCCTAAGTATTTTCTTGTGTTAAGGGATTTTGACTACAAGGAATACTATCTCGCTATTAGCTATCAGAAAGAGGAGTGGCATCACTTTTGGTCCTATCTGATCAGGGAATATCCATGGATAGAGTGCAGCGGTGATGTGGAGGAACATCAAATATAAGCGTTTCTTTAAGAATCTGAACAAGCTTTGTTCAAATTTCATTCCATTACAAACTAGCTCTCGGGCTAGTTTTTTGTTATTATGGATAAATGATTATATTTAAACAAATACCATTCAATATTAAGAAATGGGTCGGCTACCTAGTTCGTGCATTCTTCACGGTGGTCGCTCTCTTGATTTGTTTTCTCTTTTATTTTACTAATCAAGAAGAAAAAGAAATCCAACAGCAAATTTCTGGATTTTATAAGGAAGCGGGATTTAAAGGAGACCTACATTTTAAAGCAACTAAACTCCATGGGATGTCGACCAAATATGCTTATAGCTATCAAGAAAGAGTTGAGGGAAAGACGGTTCAGTTTGACTTTCCCGATGCGACTCATCTATCAAAAGAAGAAACTGGGAAAAACTATGACACGGCAGGAGAACTGGCTCAACATTACAACAGTTGGTTAGTAGCTCCGTTCTTCGAAAGAGCCTTTACGGAATCTCAAGGATTTCAACAAGTGACGCAAGAGATAAAAGAGCGATTTCATCAACAAGGCCTCGAGGTAAGCGAGGTTCGTCTTCAGTTACCAATCCAAAATCCCGATTTTGAAGATCAGTTAGCAAGAGACTTACTGGCTGCTGAAAAAGCTGGAGACACAGATCTTCGAGGGATTCTGACCTTGGATTATGCTACCTACCGCCAAATTAAGGGATTTTCCTTTACCATTACAGTGACTTCCCTCGCCAAAGAATTTGAAGGGAAGCACTTGGATGTATCCGGTTTTCCCCCTGGGAACTATGTGATTGAATCGGATTCCAAAAATGAAGGATCTTATTACTTTGAGATCGATTAAAAAAATTTCAATAGTGTCAAGTTTTTTTCTTGACAGGTCTATAAAATGTGTTATAATAGAACATGTGCTAAATAGCTTGTCTATTTCACCGAAAATTAAAATATAGAAAAGAGACTTATAAAAATGGCAGTTAAAATTCGTTTGACTCGTATGGGTTCTAAGAAAAAACCTTACTACCGTATCAACGTAGCAGATTCACGTTCACCACGTGATGGTCGTTTCATCGAAACAGTTGGAACTTACAATCCACTTGTTGAAGAAAACCAAGTAACTTTGAAAGAAGACCGCGTTCTTGCATGGTTGGCTGATGGAGCTCAACCTTCAGATACAGTTCGCAACATCCTTTCAAAAGAAGGTGTCTTGAAGAAATTCCACGATTCTAAATTCTCAAAATAATCAAAAAGTAGGTTGATGTATGGATACGATTGAAAATCTTATTATTGCAATTGTGAAACCTTTGATTTCACAACCGGATGCCTTAACCATCAAGATCGAAGATACTCCTGAATTCTTGGAGTACCACCTTGACCTTGATCCTAGCGATGTTGGTCGAGTGATCGGTCGGAAAGGTCGCACCATTTCTGCGATAAGAACGATTGTCTACTCTGTCCCAACTGAAGATAAAAAAGTAAGAATCGTTATTGACGAAAAATAAAAAGGCGGGATTTTATCCCGTTTTTTTTGTTGGAAGACTCAGTAAGCATCGTTGAGAATTGTTGCTGAACATGATAGAATAGAGTGAATAAACTATACTGGAGAAATCATGAATTACTTTAATGTTGGGAAGATTGTCAATACCCAAGGCTTACAAGGAGAGATGCGGGTTTTGTCTGTAACAGACTTTGCGGAAGAGCGCTTTAAAAAAGGAGCTGAATTGGCCCTCTTTGATGAGAAGGATCAGTTCGTCCAAACAGTGACCATTGCTAGCCACCGCAAGCACAAGAACTTCGACATCATCAAGTTTAAGGATATGTACCATATCAATGCCATCGAAAAATTCAAGGGCTTTAGCCTCAAGGTTGCGGAAGAAGACTTGACGGATTTGGATGAGGGCGAGTTTTATTACCATGAGATCATCGGCCTTGATGTTTATGAAAATGACCAGCTAATCGGTCAGATCAAGGAAATCCTGCAACCAGGTGCTAATGATGTCTGGGTAGTTAAACGCAAAGGCAAACGAGACCTTCTCTTGCCTTATATCCCACCAGTGGTGCTCAATATCGATATCCCGGGTAATCGGGTCGATGTGGACATCTTAGAAGGGTTAGACGATGAAGATTGATATTTTAACCCTCTTTCCAAAGATGTTTTCGCCTTTGGAGCACTCGATCGTCGGCAAAGCGCGTGAGAAAGGACTATTAGAAATCAACTACCATAATTTCCGTGAAAATGCAGAAAAGGCGCGCCACGTGGATGATGAGCCCTATGGTGGCGGCCAAGGTATGCTTCTACGAGCGCAGCCGATCTTCGATGCCTTTGATGCCATTGAGAAAAAGAATCCGCGCGTGATCTTGCTAGATCCAGCTGGTCGGACCTTCGATCAAGCCTACGCAGAAGAGTTGGCTCAGGAAGAGGAATTGATCTTTATCTGTGGCCATTATGAGGGCTACGACGAGCGGATCAAGACCTTGGTGACAGATGAGATTTCTCTGGGAGATTATGTTCTGACGGGCGGTGAGCTAGCAGCCATGACCATGATTGATGCGACAGTCCGCTTGATTCCAGAGGTGATCGGAAAAGAGTCCAGCCACCAGGATGATAGTTTCTCGTCTGGTCTCTTAGAGTATCCTCAATACACACGGCCTTATGAATACCGAGGGATGACGGTTCCAGATGTCCTCATGAGTGGCCACCATGAAAATATCCGTCAATGGCGTCTTTACCAGAGTTTGAAAAAGACCTTGGAGCGTCGCCCTGATCTGCTAGAAAACTATGAATTGACAGCAGAAGAAGAGAAGATGCTGGAGCAAATTAAACAAGAAGACTAACAGCCTTAGCTGTTTTTCTTTTGCCCTTAAATTAATAGAAAATTCTTTCTCATCCTACTAGTTATTAGTAACAAAATGTGGTATCCTTATGGAGAGAAAAGAGATATGAAAAAGTTTTGGTGGTGTTTGCAATGGGCAAAAAAATAGGAAAACCAGTCTTCACAACGGGTGTCGCAGCGACAACTCTCTTTTCAGGTTTGGCTGGACATAAGGCGCAGGCGGAGGAAATCACCCAGAAGGACACTGTTGATCAGCAATCGATGGATGTGATTGGAATGGATACAAGTTTTATGGATGTGAATATCTTAAATGAACAGTTAGAAAAAGCCGAAAAAAGAGTTGAAGATCAACGGTTACAATTGAACCAGGCTCAATCTGAATACAATGTAGCCAAGTCTGGTCTTGAAGCTGCTGAAGCTAACTTACAGAATACTGAAACAAGGATTCAAGACTCCAATCAAAGCACTATTGGCAAAACTGAAAATGAAGTTGCGGTTGCTAAAGCAGTTGTTACTTTAGAAGAAGAAAAGGTACGCCAAGCAACAGAAGCCGATCGCCAAGTCCGTTCTGCCATAAAGAATCAAGAGAATAAAATTGCTGCCCAACAGTTGCTTGTTGATATTGCAGGTAATGAATTGAGAAAAGCCAAACAACCCATCCAGAACGATGAGACAGTATTAGCTAACGCACAGCAAAAAGAGGAGCAGGCGCAAAACGGATTAAAAATAGCTCAAGCATTGGTAGTTAATCTGACAGAAACTCATGCCAATGTGCCTCAGGTCTTAAAGCAGGTTTCCAGTGAGATTGCTAGCGCACAGGAGAAAATTGAGCGACTAGCCCATCAAATTTCCCTAAAAGAAGTGGAGTTAGAACAGGTCCGTGAAGCGGCAATGCTAAGTCCCATCAATCTTCAACAGGCAAGCTATGAGGGTTTGCTTCAAGAGTGGGCCAAGGCGGGTGACCAAGGCGCTGTCGATGCCTTGTCTCTTTATAGCCGTAGGAGTGAAGAGGAGCAGCTGGCAGGTGGAAAGGTCACTAGATTAGATAACGTCTTAAAAGCGTTAGAAATCGTAGATACGATTAATCAGTACCGTCGCCAGGCTGGTTTAGAGGAGCTCTTGGTAGATCCTTATCAATTGCCTGCTAGTCAACTTCAAACAGAGTATTATGTTAACCATCGAAAAGGCTTGTCCAGTTACCAAGAGAATGAGAATGTTGCCTGGGGCTATCGACCTAGAGAAGCGGTTGCCTTCTGGTATAGTGAAAAAGACCACTATCGTCAATTAGCCAAGCAATTCAATTTACCGACGGATGAAAGTCAGCTAGATCCTAAACAGATTTCCAGAAAAATGGGACCGGACCTATTTGCTAAGGTTGGCCACTATGTCCAAATGATGGGAAATCAATACAAGGCTATTTCAGTAGCCTATGATCCAGATTTAGAAGTATCTCAAGCAGCTTTCTTTGAAGAAGGAAGCCTGCTTTATACCAGTGAAGAACTGACCAAGTGGATGAGAAAAGTTGCCAATGCAAGGACGACAAAAGCGGATGTGAAGGCTGTAAAAAATACATTGGAGAGCCTAAAGGTCGAAAAGATTAACCAAGAGTCTCGTATCAATATCCTTTCTGGGCATTTATTCGATGTCAAGAATTCTCTTGCAAGTCATGAGCAACTATTGGCGCGTGCTCAACGTAACCTAGCTTCAGCAATGAAGAAATGGCAGGCTGCGTCGATAGAAGTCAAGGAAGCGGAAAACTCACTGGCAGTATCACGGGCTCGGATACAAGGTAGTATTAGCCCGAAAGAAGAAGCCTTGAAAAATGTTGCTCTAGCATTAGAAGAAGATAAAAAGCAATTAGAAGCTTTACAGAATGCAGCGAAAGAGACTGGATCTAAGCTTGAAGGCGCACATGCTCAACTTCAAATCGCTCAAAAACAATTAAAGCAAGCCAAAGGTCATCTGAAACTGTTTACCAATTCATCTGAACTGCTAGTTGATGCCCAAGCCTTGGTGGCTTCCGCAAAAACTGAACTTGAAGAGAAAAAAGTAGAATTTGAAACAGCCTTTGCAAGTTTTATGGCTTATCAAAAAGAAGCTAGTGAGTTCAGGATTCGGATAGAGAAAATTCAATCAAATGAGGATGGAAATAAATCTGCAGTAGCAGGAGAGGAAGAAGTTACTGATCAGGCCCCAGTTTCGTTACTGGCTTCTACTCAATCAGAAGATCACTTGCAAGACGAAGCTAACCTTGAGAAACCTACTGGAAAAGACGAACACAAAAGTAAAAAGGGATTATCCAAATGGTTCCGAGGGCTTGGGTTTAAAAAAGATGAATAGTTGTTAAAGTGAGAGTGGGACAGAAATCGGTAATTCGTTAGAATTCGATTTCGTCGTCCTGCCTCCGCACAGTTGAGTAGGGCTGTAAAAGCTGATGAAATCAGCGTAGTAGAGCCCACTCAAC
>NZ_JVIQ01000046.1:0-27590 GCF_001072745.1 Streptococcus sp. 400_SSPC
GACTACAACTTCAACTACCACAACAACTGAAGAGCCGACTACAACTTCAACTACCACAACAACCAAAGAAGATACAACCACTTCAACCACTACAGGCGAAACAACTACAACTACAACTACTACAAGTGAAGAACCGACTACAACTTCAACGACTACTCCAACACCAACTCCGTCATCTTCAACAACTGAAGGTACCGGCGACGGCAAAGGTCGTAAGAAAGTTCTCCCAAGTACAGGTGAAGTCGCAGCTACTGGATTCATTGTCCTAGGAGCAATTGTTCTATCAGGTGCTATCTTATTGAAACGTAAACTTTCAAATCAATAAACCTGACTAAATCGAAACCTCTAGCTAATGGCTAGAGGTTTTTTGTCTTCTAAAACAACATTCCTACTGGCAACAGCATCTTCCTAGCAGGTCGTAAGGAGATTCAAGATGGACCTATTTAGATATTTTTCTAAATAGAGTTGACAAAATAATAGTGGAGTTGTACAATCTATTTAGAAAGATATCTAAATAGATTAGAGGAGATAGAGAATGAATTTTGCGCAAACATTTAAAGCTTTATCAAATCCGATAAGAAGAAGTATCTTAGAACTGCTAAAGGCGGGGAAATTATCTGCTGGTGATATCGTTGGCCACTTTGATGTAGCAGGACCGACCATTTCCCATCATTTAAGTATTCTCAAGCAGGCGGATTTAATTCGAGAAGAAAAAGAAAAGAATTTTATCTACTATGAACTCAATACTTCTGTCTTAGAAGATTTAATGGTCTGGCTCGTTGATTTGAAAGGAGATTCTACTGATGAAAATGAATAAAAAACTATTACTATTAACTTCTATTGTGATACTTTTCCCCATACTTTGGGGAGTGATGATTTGGTCGCAGCTGCCTAACCAAATCCCCATTCACTTCAACTTTGCAGGTCAGGCCAATAGCTTCTCATCGAAACTACTGGCTGTGATTGGTCTTCCTATTTTCCTTCTCTTGGTGCATCTGTTTGTGATTTTCGTAACCTCACGCGATCCTAAGAATCAAACTATGAATGAGAAAATGGGAAAAGTGATCTACTGGTTGACTCCAATCGTTTCCTTAAGTCTTTCCTATCTCATCTATAGTAAGGCGCTAGGCTCTACGACCAATCCTTCTATTTTTGTTTCTGCTTTGCTAGGTCTCATCTTTGTCATGATGGGCAATTATATGCCTAAGCTAAAAGTAAATCACACGGTTGGAATCCGCCTCCCTTGGACCTTACAGAGTGAAGATAACTGGCACAAAACCCATCGCTTGGCAGGAAAGTTGTGGGTCCTCGGAGGTTTGATCCTTCTACTTGACGCAGGCCTTCATTTCGCGCTTTCTTATGTGTTGGTGCTGGTCATCCTCGCCATTGTTCCCATTCCAATCCTGTATTCTTATCAAATAAGTCGGAAAAGTCGTTAGTATAACAAACGTAAAAACCAGTGGAAATCCGTGTTAGGGTAACTTCTACTGGTTTTTATAGTGCTTGATTTTATCGTTTTCTTAGCCAAAGCAAATTGAAAAAAGAACGCACTTATCGCGTATTGAATCGAACCAAGTGATGCCTAGTTTTGAGTTGATGGAGCATAGCAGGTTGGCATATATTTCGAAGAATTTCGATATATATGCCATTCTTACCACCACTCAGATAGAGAAGAAGTTATCTTATTAGCAGAAGGTAACAATGGTTACCAATCAAATGATAAATTATTGGAACTGAAGAATCAGAGTGTAGCTTAATTTTAAAATTTGGATTTAATAAAGAACACAGGATTTTAAAAAGGGAATTGGAATTTATGATTAAATAAAATATCCTAACAGTCCTATTAGTAAGAAAATAGTATTTTTTGATGGAATCAACGGATTCATCACTTGACCCTTCTATTAACAAGTTGTACACTATGAATATATGTCACAGTGTAGAGGTTATTAATATGAAGAGAGATATGGATTTATGTCGTTTAATACTTTTTAAAATTGAGAATGATTATAAATCAACTGCGTTGTTTAATTTAAAAATTGACGGATACGATATGGAGACCGTAACCTACCATTGCAATTTGTTGTTTGAAGCGGGGTTAATAAAAAGCTATGAACCAATTTATGCTAGTAATAGAATCTATCATTTTAGTGTTGGTGCTTTGACTTGGGAGGGGCATGATTTTCTAGATAAAATAAGAGAAAATACCATGTGGAATAGGACTAAGAATAGTATCAAAGAAAATGCTCTGCCTTTGACTTTGGAAGTAATTAAAAGTATAGCAACCAGTTTTATAAATGATCGGCTAGGTAAATAATTAGATGGCTCTTTATAAGAATAACAAATTTCCCCATTTCAAACAAACTATTTAAAATTTTTTGAAATTAATAAGCAATCAAAATCTTCTAAATGTTGATATAAAGCTATTTTTAGTCCAATTGAAACTCATACTTTCCAAACCAGGTCTTAAGAAAGCTCGTAAAGCATCACAATTATCAAAACGTTAATCAACACGCTTATATCAACGTTTACAGACATTTAAGAAATTTCTCTTGGATGTCTTTTTTTGTCTAGCTAAATTTTACAAATTGGGCAATTTAGGTTACTCAATAATATAAAAAAGATAAAAATTTAAAGTTCGAATTTTAATTTTAAAAAAAGTAATTATTATTGAATATCTGTTCAAACATTCTTTCTTTTCTAAGGTTAATATAAATATATATACTTTAAAAAAGGAAGTCAAACATCTTGCTCATAGATTTTTTGCATTTTTAAAAAATACATTTTGTCATATAATAATGTGGAAAATTGACGGATTCCTTAAACAATCATATAATATGAATATGTAAACCCTTACATACTATTCTACTTATACTTGATAAAATGCAAGTCCTTGAGGATCTATAAATATATAGACACTCTTCTATTTATAAAGTGAAATAAAGAATCACGGAGAAAGTTTATGGATATTAAAGAGACATTCAACCAGCTAGACAATACAAAATTTAATGATTTCAATAATCGCCTTGAAGGTTTTGAGAAACTTTTTAAAGACAAATATTATTTTACCCATCCCGAAGATTTTAGCTCAATCTTTAGCATTTTGGTAAAGTATGGAAAAAGTACAAGTAAATATATTTTATCGAAAGGAGAGATATATGAGTGAAATAGTTATTAATGCTCAGAATTTATCTAAAAATTTTTATAATTTTGATTCAAGACTCCCATTTATCAAGAGATTTTTGAAACGTAATCAAATAACGATTCGAGCTGTTCAAGATATTAGTTTTACGATTAAGAGAGGGAGTATAGTTGGCTTTATTGGGAGTAATGGAGCTGGTAAATCCACAACGATTAAAATGTTGACTGGGACTCTTTATCCTAGTTCCGGAAAATTAGAAGTGAATGGAGAAATTCCATTTAAAAGAAGTATAAATTTTAGAAAAAAAATTTCAATAGTAGTAGGAAATAAATTACAGTTATTTCAAGATGTTTCGGCTATAGATTATTTTCAATTGATTGGTACTTTATATGAGGTAGAACCGGCGATTTTACAAGAACGAATTCAGGAGTTAAGCAATTTGTTGAATGTAAAAGATCAGCTTTACCAGCAGGTCCGGACCCTCTCTCTTGGACAAAAAATGAAAATGGAGTTTATCGCGGCATCTTTAACAAGTCCGGAAATATTATTTTTAGACGAGCCTACTATAGGGTTAGATATACAGTCTAAAAAAGATATCAGAACATTTTTAAAGAAAATGAATGAAGAATGTCATACTACTATTATTTTAACGAGTCATGATATGGATGATATTTCGTCTGTTTGTGACGAATTAATCGTCATTGACAAAGGAAAAATTATTTTGCAGGAGTCAATGGATGTTATTTTATCTAAATTTTCTGATTTTAAATATTTAAAGATAAAAATGACATTAGATTTGGTACCAGAGTTATGCTCTGTTAAAGGAGTAGTAGTCATTTCTCAAACAAAATCGGAATGTATACTAAAAATACCTAGAGATTTTGTCTTTGAGACATTAGAATCAATCAATAAGCTTGTAGATATAGAAGATTTTGAAATATCAAATCTTTCTTTAGAAGAAATTATTTTACAAAACTATTTTACAAAAAAGGAGCACAATTGAAAAAAGAAATGTCTATTATTCTGATATCATTTCGATCTATTTTGAACTATAAATCAAGTGTACTATTGTTAATGTTACAGGCAAGTATACAAATTATGATATCAGTATTTTTATGGACGTATATATATCAGAGTAACCAGATAAATATAGCAGGATATGATTTTACCTCAATGGTTCAATACTATTTGGGGACTATAATTTTTTCATATTTTGTTTTTTATCCAGTTGATTGGGAAATCAATGACGATGTTCATTCAGGAAATTTTTTTAGCATATTAATAAAACCTGTTACTTTTTATAAGTATTATTTTTGTAAAATGCTTGGAGATAGGCTTGCTCATTTATTATTTATCATCATTCCTGTCATTTTATTCTCCAGTGTTTATTACAAGAATGAGTTATTAACCATTGAAATTCTTATTTTAGGAAGTATTGCAATTATTCTATCTATGGTTCTATGGTTTTTAATATCATGTTGTGTAGGTATGCTTTCTTTTTGGTTAGAAAATATATTTTTTGTCCTTACTGTTAAAGAAATAGTAATTCAGTTTTTATCAGGAATATTATTGCCTTTAAGTTTTTTTTCAAATAATTTTCGTCTGTTTTTAGATGTATTACCTTTTAAATACTTAGTATATGAACCGCTTCAGATGTTTAGTAATGATACATATAAATTAATAGACTATTTGAGAATTATTTGTATTCAATTGATTTGGTGCATCATTTTTTATATTATATCAAGATTCATATTGAGAAAAGGAGTGGAGCACTTCTCAAATGTGGGAGGATAAAATGTTTAGAATAAAAGTAATTTTTAGGCTACTTCATTTTGGTTTTAAATCTGATATGAATTTTCATTTTGACTTCTTTTGTGGTCTATTTTCGTCGATACTGTGGATTGGTTTACCTATTGTATTTTTTAGATTGATTTTCTTAAACATAGACTCTTTTAATGGTTGGGACTATTATCAAATTTTATTTTTGGTAGGTTCCTACACTATTGTAGATGGAGTTATGATGGGATTGTTAATTAGAAGTATGGGAATTTTAGAATCAGATATTTTGAGTGGTAACTTGGATCAAATTTTATTGAGGCCGTTTGATACTCAGTTGTTCTATATTTTTAGATCATTTAATTTAGTTCAATTCGTGAATACTTTTTTTGGTCTTGCGATTATTTTTATAAGTTATGGA
Source organism: Streptococcus sp. 400_SSPC (assembly GCF_001072745.1). Classification (NCBI taxonomy): domain Bacteria; kingdom Bacillati; phylum Bacillota; class Bacilli; order Lactobacillales; family Streptococcaceae; genus Streptococcus; species Streptococcus sp. 400_SSPC. The sequence continues at coordinate 5,337 of NZ_JVIQ01000046.1, forward strand.
AATTTAAATGTACATTTAAATTCATTAAAAATATTATTTTATATCCTTTCTTTAATGTGTGGTTGTATTATATATTATTCAATTTGGTTTCTAATAACGATTAGTTCATTTTGGTTCCCAACTAAATTTTCAAAAGTAGATGTATTTTTGAATTATATTGGAATTTCTAAGTATCCATATAATATTTTTACAGGTATTAACAGATTGATCACTATGTTATTTGTTCCCAATTTATTAATTGCCAATCCTGCAGTATTAATATTTTTAGGGAAAGATACATTGAACCTATTTTTCTATCAAATAGTTTTTACAGTTTTTTTGATTATTATCAGTCGTACAATTTTTAGAAAAGGATTGAAAAAATATGAAAGTGCAGGAAGATAAACAATGTTGTTCAGTTATATGTTTGACTAAAGGAAGTGATTCGCTGTACTTTGTTTTGTGGTCATTGAAACATCAGATAATTATAAACTATAATTTAAAGAATAGTATTATTAACTTATAGGTGCTAAGAAAAAAATTAAAGAAATTCCCTCATTCAATCAAACTTATTCATATTTTTTAAAATAAGAAAATAGTTGGATTTTGATGATGGTTGATATAAAGCTAAACTGAAAGTACCTGAAATCCAACTGTGCCAAACCAGGCTTGAAAAAGGCCCGTAAAGCGTCACAATTTAGTAAACGTTAAAACTTATTTACATTTATTAAAAGCATTTCGTATCAAAAATACGAGATGCTTTTTTCTAGCTTAATTTTACAAATTGGATTTTGAAGGACACCATGGACCTATTTTCAAGTTGATAACGACTACAAATTTGTTCTGGAGACCATGAAGATTGTAATCGCTCTTTAATTTCCTACTTCAATTCACAGGAGTCTAACTCGATTTTCTTCCCTTCTGCTTCGCCAATTGTTCATTGTGTGTTTGTGCTGCTTGTGCAGAGTAAGTGTCATTACCACACTTAATTCTCTTGAGAAGGTTGATTTGTGAACGCCTAATTTTCTAGCTATTTGGCAGGGTTTGAGACCTAATTCTAGGTAAGTCTCTATCTTAATTCGCTCAATTATGGTAATATGATGGTAGCTTATAGATTTCTCCCGTGTTCTGTTTAGTGTGGTTACTTACAGTTTACACGAGATTGGGCTCTATGAGTTTTTTGTTGCACTATATTTTACCATTTATCAAATATAAAAAAGTAAGCTCAGAAAATCTCTGATCTTATTCTCATATCTCTCCAAACAACTTCCGTAAAATTTTCGGTGTGATACGTTGTCCTGGCCCTACGTAAGTATAGGCGTGCAGGTACATGGCAGGATTGAAGTTGAGTTCGATACAGGTGCAATTTGGTAGCTCCTTACTAGCAGGCTTGGTGTAGTCTGGGATAATCAAATCGACTCCACAGGCCCAAGCCCCCATAGCAGTCGCCATATCGGCAGCTAGTTGTTTGTAACTCTCGCCCATCTGGTCAGTCATGTCAATGGAGTCGCCTCCAGTTGAGATATTAGAATTACCACGCAGAAAGGTTTGGCTACCTTTAGGCAAGACTGTATCAGGTGTGTAACCCTGCTGTTCCAACATGAGTAATTCAATATCACCCAGATTGATGATTTCAAGAGGTGAGCGATGGTCGCGACCACGCAGAGGGTCTTGGTTTTTCTTTTCGACTAATTCTCGGATGCTTGAGCTTCCGTCGCCTACGACATTGGCCGCAACGCGGAGCACGACAGCCTCGCATTTTCCATCCAAGATAAAGAAACGGTACTCGGTCCCTGCCACAAACTCCTCGACTAGCACATGGCTATCTTCCGAAAAGGCGATGTCTAGGGCTTTTTCATAGCCAGAAAGGCTTGTTGACTCTTGGAAGATGGAAATGCCCAGACCGAAGTTGGTGGATTTGGGTTTGACAACAATAGCAGAGTTGGCTATTTGTCCGTAGTACCGCAAGGCATCGTCCTTGTTAGCAAATTCTGCTCCCGCAGGTACTGGAAAACCAGCCTTGTCCAAAATCTTTTTGGTCACAACCTTATTAGCCATGGCCAGTGGAATTACGTAGTTATCTTTGGATGTCATGTTGCTATTTTTAATGTACTCCACATGGTCACCATGCCAGAGTTTGAGAAATTGGTCTTCCTCATCTAAAATTTCTACGTTCAAGCCCAGCTGAATGGCGTCAAAGAGAATCATTTGGGTGGAGAGTTCCATGTTTTCATAGCCTTTGAGGGCATAAGGTGCTGTCCAAGCATAGTCATGAAAGGCTTGTCCTTGTTGTTGGCCAAATTTTTCAAGGGACCCTTCTTCAACCTGCTCTGCTATTTTTCCAGAAAGGGTCAAACGTGGATCAAGAAGAGAGGCCTCCACCTTAGTGATAAGCTGGCTATAATAGTCATCCAGTCCAAAGTGAGCGACGATGTCCTTCATGGCTGTCACGATAGGTTTAGGGTCAGCCTCTTTAGGAAGTGGTGTGTGGGGATGGCTGAGAGCGATTTGGTTGTTGAGAGTAGCAGCTACTGCCAATTCTTCGTCGACTTGCTCCATGTCGTCTAGCCACAAGAGTGCGAGTGCAAAGAGGTGGGTGGTGTCTAGTGTTTCTTGGCTGATTGCCAGTGGCTCAAAGGGGTTGAGGTCAAAGTTGCGGAACTCTAGATAGGAGATGCCCTTAGTCAAAAAGTCCCGGCTAGTCTTAGCACCGCGTAAACGGATGGCAGAGTAAAATTCTTTTTCAGAGGACAGTTGCCCAGATCCAACAGCGTTTTCGATGTCGGTCACGTATTGCTCCAGTGAAGAGAAGGAAATGTGAACATCGGGGGCATTGACATAGCCGTAGTTGGAGTTACGAATCGACCGCACGCAACCAATTTCATCTGTCAAAAACCCTTTTTCTGCTAGCGGGCTTGCTCCGTAAAGGTAGGTCAAGAGCCAGCGATAACACAAGAAGTTCTGAGCTAACTTGAGATAGAGGGCATTCTTGAAGGTCAGTAAATCGTCATAGTCACTGACTTCAAAGAGCTGCTGGGTCAGATCTTTGCCGAGTTCAAAATTATAGTGAATTCCAGATATGGACTGGAGCAATTTGCCGTAGCGTTCTGCCAAACCAACTCGGTATTGATACTCGTAGTCACTTTCCAACTGGGCAATCTGAATCTCTTCTTCTACAATCACAGGTGGCATGGATAAAGGCCAAAGATATTCTGACTTATCCATTGAGCGAATAGCCACATCGGTGATGGCCCCGAGGAAGCGACGAGCTTCCGTGGTCGACTGTGCTACCGGTGTAATGAGCTCTAGTTGAGGTTCGCTATAATCTGTCTGGATATAGGGATGGAAACTGCGAGAACCCAATTTTTCAGGGTGTGGCGTTTGAGCGACACGGCCTTCAGTATTGATTCGTAGAGATTCGCGCTCCAGACCAAAGGTAGCTTGTAAGATGGGAGTATTTGGGGATAATTTTTGAAATACGTTTGATAGGTTCATGATTGGGCCTCGAAATAACTAGTTTCTCTATTATTTTATCAGTTTGTTAAATAAACTCAACTTTCTGCTACGGAGATGGAGAAGGAAATGCTCGGACGAATTGACTATTTACTTGCATTAAATATAAGCAAAAGCATTAGTAGAAGTATTGAAACTACACCTAATAGTTTTTTCCCCACACTCAATCTCTCATTTCTGTCTTTTTTTCGTAGACAGTTATAAAGTCGATCAGAATAAACCTTGTAAGTGTATAAGTTAATTCTTACAGACCTAAACTATTCCCCTATTTAAAAAATAATGATTCATATTTTATGAAATTAATTAGTAGATATAGTTCTGAAAAGCCGTTATATTACGCTGTTTTTAGTCCAACTGAAATCCATACTTTCCAAACCAGGTCATACGATCTGTGAGAAAAAGAACACATAACAAAAAGAGGAGCTTCACAATAAAGTTCCTCTTCTTTTATATATCCGAATCATTATTCTTATTTCAAAAAAGGTAGTGAAAAAGGTAGTGATTCGGTTGATTTATATTGCAATGTAGTGAAATTTAGAATTTCAAGAATCGCTTAAAATCAAGGTTTCTAACATCTATTGACGTGTAGTGAACCCCTATTTCACCTCTGTAAACACAACGTGTTTGCGAAGTTTTGGTGAGTATTTCTTCAATTGAAGACGGTCTGGAGTGTTACGTTTGTTTTTAGAAGTAAGGTACAAGCGTTCACCAGATTCTTTGTGTTCAAGTGTAATATTTACGCGCATGGTATCTCCCTTCTATTATTCAGCTGATGCAGCTTTAGCGATCTTACGTCCTTTGTAGTATCCTTTAAGTGATACACGGTGTGAACGTGAGTAATCTCCAGTTGCTTCGTCAAAGTTTACAGATGGAGCTGTTACTTTGTAGTGCGTACGACGTTTGTTTTTCTTCGCTTTTGATGTGCGACGTGCAGGTACTGCCATTTCGTTTTTCTCCTTTTAAGGTATAAATTCAATTAGGTTTGATTTTCATCAACTTTAACAGTATAACAAAACTTTTTTGTAAAGTAAAGTTACTTGACAAAAAATTGTTAAAAAAATCTCCCACCCCATCAAATGGGACAGGAGTTCTCCTTAAAGGTCTATTTCAAATGGCTCATCAATCGTTTCCGAAACGTATTTGCCATCCTTTTTTCGTTGTTTGACACATTCTGTCAGCAGGTACTCGATCTGCCCATTGACCGATCGAAAGTCATCTTCTGCCCATGATGCGATAGCAGCATATAACTTGGCTGACAATCTAAGTGGAATCTGTTTTTTCTTTTGGTCAGCCATTCTTAATAGAGACTTCCCGTATTAACAATTGGTTGTGCATCATGATTGCCACAGAGAACGACAAGAAGGTTCGAAACCATGGCTGCCTTCCGTTCTTCATCTAGCTCTACAATTTCTCCTTCGCTCAGGCGTTCAAGGGCCATTTCAACCATCCCAACTGCTCCGTCGACAATCATCTTCCGCGCATCGATAATGGCAGAAGCTTGTTGGCGTTGAAGCATGACAGCTGCGATTTCTGGAGCATAGGCCAAGTAGGTAATACGAGCTTCTAGAATTTCAAGCCCAGCATCTTTTACACGTGCTTGAATCTCTTCTCGAATACGACTGGCCACAATTTCACTGGAGCCTCTTAGGCTACCCTCATCTGCCTGGCCGTCTCCTGTCGTATCGACATTAGGAGCTACATCATAAGGATAGATGCGGACAATATTACGAAGAGCACTATCACACTGCAACGAGAGATATTCTTTGTAGTTATCCACATTGAAGACTGCTTTAGCAGTATCCACTACACGCCAAGTGACTGCAATACCGATTTCTACAGGATTTCCCAAACAGTCATTAATCTTCTGACGAGAGTTGTTCAAGGTCATCACTTTTAAGGAAATATTCTTTTTACCTGTCTCGATAGAAATACTGTTACCTTCTGCTGTTTTACTGACAGACATGGGTGACTTGGTGGTGACATCACCACTTTGGCCCAAGCGGGTGTTATTGGCAGGATTGACAGCGACACAGAAGGGATTGACAAAGTAAATACCCGCTTCTCGAATGGTTCCAATATAGTTCCCAAACAAGGTCAAAACCAAGGCCTCTTGCGGTTTAATAATTTTGATCCCCGCATAGCACACCAGACTAGCAATAAAGAGAAAAATACAGGTAATAACTGCAATCGCAAGTGGAAAACCTTCTGGTAGACTAGCAATTGCACTAATAAAGGCTAAAACTAAGACAAGATCCCCAACTAGCAAGCCTATAAGGGCAGCTAAGCCGTTTTTCTTTTGGGTTAAAATTTTTTCTTCCATGGGACAAACCCTTCTTTCTTTGTGATATCTAAATGATATCACTTTGCTTACAAAAGTCAAGATATAACTGTAAATTATTTTAGCAAGAAACCGAGCAAGCTGAATTGTCTGAAAATTCAAGAATTTTCTTCTGTCGTTGGGCCGTAAATTGTGCTATAATAATAAAAAATACGATGAGAGGGAATCAGATGACAGAATTAGATACACGCCATCGCAGTAGTGTCTACGACAGCATGGTCAAGTCCCCTAACCGGGCCATGCTTCGGGCAACTGGGATGACAGATGAAAACTTTGAAAAACCAATCGTAGGGGTAATCTCTACTTGGGCTGAAAACACGCCTTGTAACATGCACCTGCATGATTTTGGGAAACTAGCCAAAGAAGGCGTCAAAGATGCGGGAGCTTGGCCAGTCCAATTCGGAACCATTACGGTTGCCGATGGGATTGCTATGGGAACGCCTGGGATGCGCTTCTCCTTGACTTCTCGTGATATCATTGCGGACTCTATCGAAGCGGCCATGGGTGGTCACAACGTCGATGCCTTTGTAGCCATCGGCGGTTGTGATAAGAACATGCCTGGTTCGATGATTGCCATTGCCAATATGGATATCCCTGCGATTTTTGCCTATGGTGGTACCATTGCACCGGGTAATCTGAATGGCAAGGATATCGACTTGGTTTCTGTTTTCGAAGGGATCGGGAAATGGAACCATGGTGATATGACTGCTGAAGAAGTGAAGCAACTGGAATGTAATGCCTGCCCTGGCCCTGGTGGCTGTGGGGGTATGTATACGGCCAACACCATGGCGACAGCGATCGAGGTTCTTGGGATGAGCTTGCCAGGTTCCTCTTCTCACCCTGCTGAATCAGCTGATAAAAAAGCCGATATCGAAGAAGCAGGTCGTGCAGTTGTGAAAATGCTTGAAATGGGACTAAAACCATCTGACATCTTGACCCGTGAAGCCTTTGAAGATGCGATTACAGTGACCATGGCACTGGGTGGCTCCACCAATGCGACCCTTCACTTGCTTGCGATCGCTCATGCGGCCAATGTGGATTTGACCCTTGAAGACTTCAACGATTTCCAAGAGCGCGTGCCTCACTTGGCTGACTTAAAACCATCAGGTCAATACGTCTTCCAAGACCTTTACAATGTCGGTGGTGTGCCAGCCGTCATGAAATACCTTCTTAAGAATGGTTTCCTTCATGGGGATCGCATCACATGTACTGGTAAAACAGTAGCTGAGAACTTGGAAGCCTTTGCTGATTTGACACCAGGTCAAAAAGTCATCATGCCACTTGAAAATCCAAAACGTGCGGATGGTCCATTGATCATCTTGAAAGGGAACTTGGCTCCAGAAGGGGCGGTTGCCAAAGTATCAGGTGTGAAAGTTCGTAACATCACTGGTCCTGCTAAGGTATTTGACTCGGAAGAAGCTGCCATTGAAGCGGTTCTTTCGGATGAGATCGTGGATGGCGACGTTGTTGTTGTTCGTTTCGTAGGTCCGAAGGGTGGTCCTGGTATGCCAGAAATGCTGTCCTTGTCATCCATGATCGTTGGGAAAGGCCAAGGAGATAAGGTGGCCCTCTTGACAGACGGACGCTTCTCTGGTGGTACTTACGGCCTCGTTGTTGGACACATCGCGCCTGAAGCTCAGGTCGGCGGTCCAATCGCCTACCTCCACACAGGGGACCTGGTGACAGTTGACCAAGATACCAAAGAAATCACCATGCATGTCTCAGACGAAGAGTTAGCCAAACGGAAGGCTGAAACAACTCTACCACCACTGTATAGTCGTGGGGTTCTGGGTAAGTATGCCCACACGGTATCCTCTGCTTCACGCGGTGCCGTGACCGACTTCTGGAATATGGAACAGTCTGGTAAACAATAAGATATGAAAAAACTCACTTTACGAATTTGTAAAGTGAGTTTTATTGATTTATCGCGGAGGAAGGCCAAGTGCAATACGCCCATAACGGCTGATCCGTGTAATTTTCCAGGCGGGCGACCAGGTTACTTCTACTTTGACGTCTTCAATACCGTCAATTTCTTTTAGGCGAGCGACGATTTCAACAGGCAAACTTTCCGCACAGTCACAAGCGGTATCGGTAAAGGTCATGACTACCTTGCAAGTCCCTTCCTCATCCAGATCCAACTCATAAATCAAACCAAGGTTGTAGACGTCCAATTCAACATCGGTATCAAACACAAGCTCTAACTTTTCAATCAATTGTTTCTCCAGTGCTAGGGCACGGTCGTTAATCTTGATATCCTCTCTCATCTCGCTATCCTTTCCCTCCTTTAATGAAGACTATTTTCTCACAATTCTGACAATAATGCAAGTTCACCTAGAATGAGATTGAATGACAGCTACAAATCAAACCATCCGTCTTAAGACTGATTTAAAATTACAGGAACTTATCTTAAGTTTTCTTTAAGTTTTCCGATTTATACTAGTACCATCAAATGAAGACCTCCTAACTTTGTTTGATAGAAAATCCTAAACTTTTTCATAATAATCTCCCATAAAGGCCACCAAATCAGGTGGCTTTTTTCTATGTACCTTGGCGAACGTTAGTGAGCTTAGGTACATTGATGCAGTTCGAACGCTAGTGAGAACTACGTTCCTTATTTTTTTACGAGCATCAGCGAGTTTAGGTACGTTGACGCAGTTTGAGCGGAGATAACTAGACTCCTATAAAAAGGATGTGTGAAGAAAGTTTTAAAACCTTCAAAAATTTTTTTCAGCTCTATCTTTCTATTATTTCCTATATTTGTAGGCGAAATAGCTATTTTACGGGCTTTGTCCCCCGATAATTCCTTTTGCCTCCTCCAAGTTCTTGTGCTATAATGATACGGATACTGTTCATTTTAACAAGGAGGCGCATTATGAAACAAAACCATTCACGTTTTCTCATTCCAGGGATCCTTTTACTAGGAGTGGTCTTGCGGGCCCCATTTACGACCCTCTCCACTGTCTTATCAGATATTGCTGCTAGCTTTGGTGTCGAGGTGAGTTCTCTTGGCCTCTTGACGAGTCTACCCCTCCTAACATTCGCTATTTTCTCTCCTTTTGCTACTAGCTGGGCGAGACGCTTTGGGATTGAGCGACTCTTTCTCGGAGTCTTGATCCTGATGACGATTGGATCTGCTCTACGCACCATCAATCTGCCTCTCCTCTATGTGGGAACTCTTTTGATTGGTGCTGCTATTGCCTTTATCAATGTCCTTCTACCAAGCTTGATCCAAGCTAATGAACCAAAACGTCTTGGCTTCTTAACAACCCTTTATATCACTGCAATGGGCTTGTCTACTGCGGTAGCTTCTTCTGTCGCTGTTCCTATCACTCAAGCCACCTCTTGGCAAGGTCTGATTTGGGTGCTGACAGTTGTCTGTACGCTTGCACTTGTGATCTGGCTCCCCAATGCTCGTCATAATCATTATTTGAAAAAAAGCTCTTCTTCTAATGAAAATAAGACTAGTTGGTATAAGAATGGCAAGGTTTGGGCCATCATGCTTTTCTGTGGTCTCCAGTCTCTCTTATTCTATACCACGATGACCTGGCTTCCTACTATGGCAACCCAAGCCGGCATCAGTCAAGCCAATGCAGGAATTTTAGCATCTGTATTCACCCTGATGAGTCTTCCTTTCTCTATGATCATTCCAAGTCTCACTACCAGCCTTTCTAAACGAAACCGTCGCATCATGCTGATAACGACTGTTTTAGCTGGTTTTACTGGAATTGCCATGCTGTTACTGAAAACAGACAACTTCATTTACTGGTTGATCCTGAATATCTTAATCGGAAGTTTTACGAGTATCTTATTCCCTTACCTCATGGTCACCTTCTCCATGAAGTCTAGCTCTCCCGAGAAAACTGCTCAGCTCTCAGGACTAGCTCAAACAGGAGGATACGTCTTTGCTGCACTTGGGCCTATCTTATTTGGTTCAAGCCAACAAATCTTCCACTCTTGGACACCCGGGATTCTTATTCTTCTTGTTGTTGCTTTGTTTATGAGTATGGCTCTCTATCAAGTTGAAAAATCTGATATCATCCTTTAATCCGCTAGGTCCCATTGAGCAATGGGATCTATTTTTATACAAAAAAATCAGGAATATCCTGATTCTTTGCTATATCTTAATTATTCGTAAAATGATACGTGTACGTGGTCGTAATGATTTTCTGTTACGCTACCACGGTCTGGCATTTCATTCCAAGTGTTTGCTGGTCCATAAATATTATTTACTGGAGCATAGAAACGTTGTTTCCAGATGATGTAAGAAATTCCATTTTCTTGCATGTGATCGATTGCATATTGAGCTACTCGATCACCAATCTCTGAACTTTCTGGAACCATAACGTCGACCGCAAGACCTTTACCGTGATCTTCTGGGTCACCAGGACGGTAACCACCGATATCAGTCAAGCCAAGTTCATTAATCACTTGTTCTTTGAATTTAATTGTTTGAGGTCGAAGACCTTCATTTGAAGTTGGAGTTGCTGTTGAAGGAGTTGCAGCTGTCGTATCAACAACTGGTGCTGGTGCACCATATTGTGGTGTTGAAGCAACCGCAGTAACTTCTGGTTCTGCTGGAACTTCTACGACTGGAGCTGGTTCAGCTACTGGAGTCGCTGGGGCTTCCTCAACAACTGGTGCTTCTGCAGGAGCCGCTACTTCAGCTGGCGCTGCAGCAGGTTGCGCAGGTGCTTCTTCAACAACTGGTGCTGGCGCTTCCTCTGCTACTGGAGCTGCTGGTGCAGGTGTTTCAGCTGGCGCTTCTGGAGTTGGCAAGCTTTCTGATACTTGGTCTGCCACTGCTGCTACAACTGCAGGTGCTTGAGGGAGTTCTACAGCTTGGTTGCTTTCATCTGCTACTGGTTTTGTCAAATCACCTACTGCAACAGTTTGGTTGTCCACTTTGATTTGGTTGTTTGTCAAATCAGCAGAAGTTGTCACAGTTGCGTCTGCATTACCTGCTGTAGGAGTTTGGATTTCTACACCTGTCACTTGGTTTTGATCATTGACAGTTGTTGTCAAGACAGTTCCTGGGAAAATCAAATCAATGTTGCTGATTTGGTTCAAGTTTGCCAAAACAGTTACGTCAACATTCAAAGCTTCCGCAATCGTGCTTAGGGTATCTCCATACTTGATTGTGTAGGTTTGTTTGTTTTCTGAAGTTGAAATATCTGCACGAATTTCATCTACAGAACGGGCAACCCAGTCCCCATTTGATTCTGCTTTACCAGTTGTAAATGGCAAGACCGCCATAGCAACAGTAGAAGCGATCAAAGCTTTTTTATTTACTTTCTTCATACGTTCTTTCCTCGTTTTCTTATTATCGGAGATTTATCTCCAGACAGATACATTTAATATTCTACCACATTTTTTGTCTTTAAAATGGCTCTTCTTTTCTTTTAATCTAACTGACCCTAATTTGTAACATTAGTCCTTTCTTGTTACAATCTCTTAATAATTAACGACAGTTAGTACTATTTGGATAATCAAACAAATTCATTGTATCAGAAGCCTTTGAGAGTCCTGAACGAAGGGATTTTAGAAGATTTTTCAGTTGAATAGAGGCTAAAAAACACCCCAAGTTCGTGTCCTGTAGACATCACTTGAGGTGCTGTTTTAACGGCTTTGTATCTTATTAATTGAACACGCCCTAAATGCTGTGTGTAAAACGCAAACTGTAATAGTACTAACTTCAAAGGCACAGTAGCTGATTGGATTTTTCTCTCGCTTTAAGAGCTCGGAAAAATCCTAATCAGCCTTGTGGGGGCAGGACAACGAAGCATTCTATACAACAGTGCTTCTGTCCTGCTCCCTATTTTCCTTTGAGTTGCTTAACGGCTTTGTATTTTATTTGACCTTCATCATTCGGACCAGGTTGGCGCGTTCGGCTTCTTCGAGTTTCATTTCGATATAGTAGATGGTTTCCTTGAGATCGGGGATGGTCGCATATTCCAATCCATTGACCCGACGGCGTGTCTTTTCGATCTCATCGGCCATGAGCTGACAAGTTTTTTCAATCTCTGCCAGGCGCAACAGGTCTGGAAGGAGCTCTTCCATTTCTTGAATGGTGTTGTCCATCTGGCTATTGGAAGCCACATAGCTGTAGACCACGTCTCCCTCATCGTCTCCATATGGATTGTCAATATGGGCATGCATCTTGGGCACACGCACACTCATGATGTTCTCCGTCTCGATATGCAGGCTGACTTCCCGCGTCGGAACTGCAAAGATTTCCTGGACCATGAGGTCGTTTTCCAGACATTTGGCCAGGACAAACTCTTGCATATTGCCAATGAGAGCTGCCTCAACCTTCTGACGGAGGCGGTCATTTTCACGGACCGATTCGATGAAGCGTCGCATGAGCTCGTCTCGTTTGTCCTTGAGAAGTTTATGTCCTCTGGTTGCCGTTTTCAGACGCTCTTTGAGGGTGTTTAACTCCATCCGAGTGGGTTTGACATTTAATCGTGCCATCTGACTTCCTCCTTTCTACTCCTAGGCTTGTGCTTCCTGAGAAGTTTTTGGGAGGTATTCGTCAATCATGTCATCCTTAATCCGCTTGAGCTCTGTCCGTGGCAGGATAGCCAGCAATTCCCAACCTAGATCCAGACTTTCTTGAATGGTCCGATTGGTGGTAAAGCCTTGGTTGATGTACTCCTTCTCAAAGCGATCCGTAAATTTGACATAAAGTTTGTCGGTATCGGACAAGGCGGATTCTCCGAGCACCACGGCTAATTCTTTGGCTTGTTTCCCTTGGGCATAGGCCGCAAAGAGCTGGTTCATGGTCGCCGCATGGTCTTTCCGAGTCTTGCCTTCACCAGAACCCTTGTCCTTCAAACGGGAAAGGGATGGAAGAACATTGATCGGTGGGCGGTAACCACTATTGTAGAGATCGCGGGACAGAATAATCTGACCTTCTGTGATGTAGCCTGTCAAGTCAGGGATTGGGTGGGTGATGTCATCTTCTGGCATGGAGAGGATCGGAATTTGGGTCACAGATCCTTTCTTTCCAACCAAGCGTCCTGCACGTTCATAGAGGGTTGAAAGGTTAGTATAAAGGTAACCTGGATAGCCCCGACGTCCTGGAACCTCCCGGCGGGCAGCAGAGACTTCCCGAAGGGCTTCACAGTAGTTGGTCATATCGGTCATGATAACCAAGACGTGCATGTCTTTTTCATAGGCCAAATATTCGGCAGCGGTCAAGGCGATCCGAGGAGTCGCAATCCGCTCGATAGCGGGGTCATTAGCTAGGTTGATAAAGAGAACAGAGCGGTCAATCGCACCTGTCTCCCGAAGGTCGTTCATAAAGAACTCGGCTTCTTCAAAGGTAATCCCCATAGCCGCAAAGACCACGGCGAAGTTTTCTTCCGAATTAAGCACCGTCGCTTGACGAGCAATCTGAGCAGCCAACTCCTTGTGAGGAAGACCAGAACCTGAGAAGACTGGAAGCTTTTGCCCCCGAACTAGGGTGTTCAAATGGTCAATGGCTGAGATCCCTGTCTGGATAAATTCATCCGGATAGTCCCGCGAAACAGGGTTAATGGCTTGCCCATCAATGTCCAAGTACTTCTCTGGGATAATCTCTGGACCACCATCGATCGGTTTGCCCATCCCGTTAAAGATGCGTCCCACCATGTCTTCAGACACTGGGAGTTCTAGGGGACGTCCCGTAAAGCGGACTTTGGCTTTTTCCAAGTTGATTCCGCTAGATCCTTCAAAGAGCTGGACCATGGCCTTATCTTCTTGGACTTCGAGGACTTGTCCCTGGCGAGTCGTTCCGTCATGAAGCTTGATTTCTACGAGTTCATTGTAGTGAACCCCTTCGACCTGATCGACAATCATCAAGGGGCCAACAACTTCGCTGACAGTACGGTATTCTTTAATCACGCTCATTGTCTACTCCTCCTTTTGCGACGATTTGGTGTAGGGTTTCTACGATTTCTTCTTTTAAAGCTTGTATGGTGGCCAACTGATCCTCATGGATGAACTTGCTCCGGGCAATGCGGTCCCGAAGATCTACAGTTCCTTCCATGATTTCTGTGAAGTAAGCTCCCAATTCCAACGCTTTTTGACTTTCTTGGTCAAAGGTCAAAATGTTGGTCAACAAGGCCACCTGCTTGCTGAAGGAAGTATAGGTATCGACCTCATCAAAGGCATTTTGTTGCAGGTAGTCTTCGCGGATCATCTTGGCCGCATTCATGGTCAAGCGGTCTTTCTCAGACAGGGAATCCAGACCAACCAAACGCACAATCTCCTGCAATTCACTCTCTTTTTGCAACAGGTTCATGGCGCGGGTCACTTTTTCTGCCCAGCTAATCTGCTCATGCTGATCGATATATTGGCCCACTTCATCTTGGTAAAGGGAATAAGAACTCAACCAGTTGATGGCTGGGAAATGGCGGCGTTGGGCCAACTGAGCATCTAGTCCCCAGAAAACCTTGACAATCCGCAAGGTATTTTGGGTCACCGGCTCTGAAATGTCTCCACCTGGAGGGGAAACGGCACCGATGGCGGTAATCGAACCTTCACGCGCAGTGGTTCCAAGTGTCTTAACCCGACCTGCGCGCTCGTAATATTCAGCAATCCGGCTACCAAGATAGGCTGGGTAGCCTTCATCCCCTGGCATTTCTTCTAGACGACCAGACATTTCACGGAGAGCTTCTGCCCAACGCGAAGTAGAGTCCGCCATGATGGCAACGGAATAGCCCATATCACGGAAGTATTCGGCAATAGTAATCCCTGTGTAGATGGAAGCTTCACGCGCCGCTACCGGCATGTTCGAAGTATTAGCGATCAGAACCGTCCGTTGCATGATGGATTGACCAGTCGTTGGATCGATCAATTCTGGAAACTCATTCAGAACATCCGTCATTTCATTTCCGCGTTCCCCACAACCAACGTAAATTACGATGTCTACATTGGCAAACTTGGCCACCTGGTGTTGCACAACTGTTTTTCCAGCTCCGAAAGGACCAGGAACAGCTGCAGCTCCACCCTTAGTCACTGGGAAGAAGGTATCGATGACCCGTTGACCGGTGACCAAAGGCTCTACTGGAATCAGTTTTTGTGCAAAGGGACGGCCTCGACGAACCGGCCATTTTTGCATCAGGGTCCCAGTAAAGAGGCTACCATCTGCCTGCTCGATCTCATAAACTGACTCTTCCACTGTGTAAGAACCTGCTGCGATCTTGGTCACACGTCCATTAACACCAAACGGTACCATGATACGGTGCTCCACCATATTGGTCTCTTGAACCGTACCGACGATGTCTCCGGCAACTACCTCTGTTCCTTCTGCCACACTTGGCTCGAAGGTCCATTTGGTGTCACGGTCTAGATTTGGAACTTGAACTCCACGTATAAGGAAGTCACTGGCTGTAACTTCTTGGAAGCGTTCCAAGGGACGTTGGATCCCGTCAAACATCTGAGAAATCAAACCTGGTCCCAACTCGACAGAAAGGGGAGCTCCGGTTGTTACCACTGGTTCACCTGGTCCTACTCCTGACGTTTCTTCATATACTTGGATAGAGGCTTCATCCCGCCGCATCTCAATAATTTCGCCAATCAAACCAAGATCGCCGACCCGGCAAATGTCTTGGATATTGGCCTCCTGCATCCCTGATGCGACCACCAAGGGACCGGAAACTTTAATAATTTTTCCTTGAGTCATGTATTCCTCCTGGGAATCCTTTGTTTCTTTGTTTTACTTTTGTGCTATCTCTCTTAGAGATTGCTTTTGTTGGCCATTGGCATCGAAATTGCTTGGATCCAACCAGGCTTCGAAGCGCTGTTTGATAGCTGGCCATTCTTGGTCAATGATAGACAACCAGTCTGTATCACGGGTACGACCTTTATAAACAACAGCCTGACGGAAACAGCCTTCATAGGTGAACCCTAAGCGCTCAGCTGCTTTGCGAGATGCTTGGTTTAAGGCATCGCATTTCCACTCATAGCGGCGGTAACCTAAATCTTCAAACACATAGCGCGCCAAGAGATACTGGGCTTCCGTAGCCATGCGTGTCTTTTGGAGCGCTGGTGAGTAGGTCACTGCTCCGACTTCGATCACCCGATTAGCTTGATCGATCCGCATGAGAGAGAAAGTCCCCAAAGCCTTGCCTGAATCTTTGTCTACAATCGCATAGTAAAAGCGACCTTGATCTGTCATGAGATCATCCAATAAGCGGTCCCACTCCTCTTTATTGTGGGCAGGGCCTTTGAACAGAAAGGTCCACATCGCTGCTGGAGAGTCCGGCCCGTAGACCTGATAAAGATCTGCTCCATGTTTTTCTTTTGAGAGGCGCTCGATCACAGTATAGCGACCCTCGATCCGCTCAATAGCTGGCAAACGCCCTGGTGTAAAATCCGGCAGTGCATCGCCAATCGCTTGGCCAAATTCATTTGTTCTCATAAAATATCCTGTCCTACTGCTTTTTCGACATTATCGCGAATGCGTTGCCGTCCCAGTCCCGTCGAGCCCTTATGAGTAGGAATCAAGATGACGGCTGGGGTTACTTGCCGATCGTAGTGGGCAATGGTATCTGGGATTTCCTGAGCCATATCCTCCGTCAGATAGATGATGCCAAAATCTTCTTGGCTCAAGTGACGTAAGGTATTGATGGTTTCCTGAGCCTCTGCTACGGGAAAGGTCTGAAAGCCAATCATCTGAAAAGGAAGGATGGCATCACGGTTTCCTACAACGGCAATTTTTTGCGTTTTACTGGCCATAGATTGGTCTCATCCTTTCTTTTATTTTGTCAATTGGAAGCTGATTGTCTAGCCCCGTTAAGACCAAACGAAGATTCTTCACCTCCAGCTCTTTTCCGAAGAGATAGCGAGCTAAAGGCAAGGGGCCATCTGTCTCAAAGGAAGCTTGTTCCAAAATTCGGTACTTGATCACATGCTCCAGGTATTCCACTGTCTCAGCGCTCACTCTCCCTGCTCTCATCTGCTCTTCGTACCGAGACAGTTCCACATCATAAGGCAAGGGATTAACTTGTTGGAACCAACTGATGAGGTTGCCCTGCTCCACACACTGGATGACTTCTCTTGCTGAGAGGGTCCCTGCATCGGACAAGAGTTGCTTCATAAAGCTGCCTGGCTTTTTCAGGCTGAGGGCCCGCTCAACAGTGATGACATTGTAACAATCAATGGTCAAGGTGACCAGCGATTCTAGAAGTGGATGCCCCAGGTCTTTCGCCAAGCGTTTGAGATGATCAAAGTAAGCCAGATCCATGCCGATCTCCAGAACGCGAATGTCCTGATAGTCGACATATTCCTGCCAGGTCGCTGCTACTTCTTGAGCCATAAAATCTGGGCAGTTCTCTGAAGAAAAGGTCTTGGCTACTTGTTCAAGAACCGCTAAGGAATAGGGACCTACATCCAATAACAAGAAATTCAAATCTCGCCCCGTTGCTCGCTCTTTCAAGAAGACCTTGAGATTGTGATAGGTGTACTTGAGGGCAAAGAGGTCGACCACAGCTGGGTTTGGAGCTACCTGATAAGCCCAATCGTACTCAGCTAGAAGGTGCTTCATCAAGGCTTGCTCGACCACTTGGACTTGACGCAGTTGATCTGCCTCCAAGGCATAGGCCGTCCCTTGCAAGAGATTAGCACGTGCTTCTGCATCGGAACTGTTCAGAAGGGCATCAAACTGAGCTGGGCTCAAAAAATTAGCTTCACGTACACTAATCCCGGTATTTACTTGAGAATACGTCCGTTCACTCATAGGCCCTCCTAGTTTTTTTCTTCTTTAAAAATGCTGGCTGCCATATGGAAGCTCTGCTCCTCCCGTACAGCATCAACCAAATCACGGTAGAGGTAGCTGGCATCTACTTTGCCAAAGGAAAGGACAAAACCAGCTTCTTGGGTAAGAGTTTCTGTCGCTAATTGAAGTTGTGGATAAGCCTCTATCAAATCCTGACGATCTTGATCTGTCAATTTCTCTGCTGTCACAGCGCCCAGGGTTAAGACGGTTGCTTGGTCCGCATAGCGAGGAAGAATACGGTGAAGAAATGTGAGTTCTTCCTGACGTGACCAAGTCGCCATTTTCTGGTAGGCATCCGCAAACAACTCTTTTAAAACCCGTTGCTTAGTGACCAGTGTCGATTGGCGCTTTTGATTTTCAATTTGTTGGCTTTCACGTTGCAAGTGGCGCTCAATCGTCTGCAATTGAACCGCCCGTTGGTGTAACTTTTCTTCTACCAAACGAGCTTCCTGCAACTGGGCTTCTGCTTGGACCTTAGCCGTCGCTTCCGCCACTAATTTCCGGCCTTTTTCATGGGCCTGTTCAAGGATGGAATCCTTTAATTGGGAATAATCCGTCATTGTTTTTATTTCCTCCTTTGGAGTTCTTCACCACCGATAATAGACGAAGAGAAGCCTCCTCATCTTTGACTTAGGTGTGTCTAGATTAGCCGACGCGAAGAGTCAAAAGGAAGGACACAACGAAGGCCAAGATAGCATAGGTTTCAACCATGGCCGCAAGGATAACCCCCTTCATCATGTCTTCTGGGCGTTTTGCCAAGATTTGCATCCCAGCCGTTGCGACATTCCCTTGGTGTTTCGCTGAGAAATAACCAACAATCGCTACTGGAAGGGCTGTGAAGAAGTAAGCAACTCCTGTTTCAAGAGCCATATCTGGCTTAATTTGCAACCAGATCAAGATCCCAATAACGAAACCATACAAACCTTGTGTACCTGGCAACAATTGCAAGATCAAGGCTTGGGCAAATTTTTCGGGTTGTTCTTTCAAGAGTGCGGCAGCAGCCTGACCGGTCTTACCAACACCTAGGGCTGAACCCATTCCACTAAGAGCCACTGCAATGGCTACACCAAGGGCTGCAAAGAAGGCCCCCCCATGAGTTGAGAAATATGAAGCTAAAGATTCCATGAATATACTCCTATAATATTTTGTATAATTGATTTACTGAATTATTTTTTTGTTTTGACATAGCGTTCCGACGGTTTTAGAGGTTGGAAGGGCTTGCCACCACCCTCGTAGAACTTGCCAAAGAACTCGACAAAGATCAAACGCGCTCCATGCACATAGCCTGATAAGAAGGACAGGAACATATTGATGGCATGGAGGAGGACAAAGAGGACAAGGCCGACTGTGAACCGTCCCAGGGTTGGGAAGAGATTGACAATCAAGTTAAAGGCTGAACCGATACTGGCCCCGGACAAGCCAAGCGCCATCAAACGGGTAAAGCTGACCAAGTCTCCGACATACCCACTAACATTGTAGAGATTAAAGAGACCTGCTGCTAGTCCTGATAATTTCTTAGCACTGACAATGGACACCACCAGAATCCCAATCGCATTGAGGATGGCTAGCCACTGACCAATGGGGACTAGGTAGGATAAGCCTGGTAGGATATTTCCGACTGCTAAAAGCATCAGGCCCAATAATATCAAGACCCAAGCAAAGCCTGCATTGTAGGCTTCCGTGTAGTCTTTCAGGCGAACGTTTTTCATCCCTCCTAGGAAGAGACCGACCAGAACGGTGATGAAACCAAAGACAACCGATAGGATCAAGATGGTCATGGCATTGGTGGTCGTACTGATCAAAGCAAAGGGCATCTCAAAGCCGAAGAAGGAACCGTAGACGACTCCCCAAAGGGCTACCGAGATTCCTAAGAGGCAGAAAAAGCGAAGGTTTTTTGCTGCGCTCGGCTGTAGCTGGAAAGCTTTTAAAGCAAAGCCAGTTGCCAGCGTTAACAAGAGCCCATAGCCGATATCTGCTACCATCATTCCGAAGAAGACAAAGTAGAAGAGAGAGACGATTGGCGTCGGATCTTTCTCATAATACTTGGGCAGGGCGTACATTTCGGTCACCAACTCGAAAGGCTCCACCAAGGCATTGTTTTTTAGCTTGATGGGTACCTGATCCCATTCATCTTGGGTGACCTCTCGTGTCTGCAAGACGACTTGGCTCCCAAATTCCTTTTGAAGTTTAGCCTTTAAAGCTTCTAGTTGAGCTGTTTCGATCCATCCCTCTAGGGCAACCAGGTGGGCTGTGCTAGCAAGAGAGCCTTTGGCCTCTTCCCGCGCTCCTAGACTCAAGACATAATCGAGTTGGTACTTGAGTTGGTTGAGGTCTTCCTTGGCTTGACTGAGCGTTTCCAAAGTAGCTGTTTCGACAGCACCTTGTTCTTTGATCTCTCTCTTGAGTTGCTCCAAACGTTCTTTTGGTAGCGTTTCTCCTTGATAGTCAAACTCTTTGAAATGCGAACTAGTCAGCGTATCTTGAAGGTCTGTTAAATCCCCAGACTTATACAAGACTACCACCCCATGCTCCGTTTCCGAGCTGAAGACCACATCGACCTCTACATCTGGATGAGCCAGCAAGGCTTGTCGCGCCTGATCCTGTTCACTATTCGGAATGGTACCGATTAAGCCACGAACATAACGGAAACGCTTGAGCTGGTCAGGTGTTGTCGTCAAGGTACCCCATTTTTCTAAAGAGGCGATTTCCTCTTGGGCTTGCTGGATGCGATCCCGAGCCTTTGCTAAGACAGCCAATTGTTTTTGTACAGATTGTAAAAGACGTTGCTCATCACGGATGACCCCATGAGACTCTAAATCGTGAAAAGACAAGGACAAGGGAGCTTCTTTTAGTTTTTCTAATCCCTTCTTCTGAGGAATAAAAGGCTCCAGGGCCTGTATGGCCTTTTCTAACTGCTCTTCTCGACGTCTTAGTTCATCCATTCTTAGAGCTGATCCTTTGGACCCATCACTCGTCTGAAAGGCAACTTGCCAATCCTCTTGCTCGCTCAAATCATAGATTTGGACAGATTCCTCTGACTGGAGCGACAAGAGAAGCTCGTCCATTAGATTTGTGGGCAAAACCAGAGAAAGGTGTTGCATTGGACTAATTGCCATAGGTTGCTACCACCTTTTCTACAATTTCGTCTACCAAAGCTGCACGCTTATCTGTCATGGCTTGCTGCACCTTTTCGTCATTGCGTTGACTGGTCACTGCCAGGTCAGCTTCCAAGCTAGCAATCGTCGCTCTCGAGGACTCTTCCCGCTCTGCTACTAGCTTAGCGGTTTCTTTGTCATAGGATGCTGCTACCTCCTGTAGGTAATCACCTAACTGTTGGCGCAAATCTTGGACCTGATCTTCGTAACTTGCGACAACGGCTTCTGCCGCCATTTCAATCTCTTGCATCATTTCTAGAGTTGCGTTGGCCATCACTCCACCTCCTTACCTCTTCCTTTACGAGAAGGAACAAATTCTTGTGTAAATTATAACATATTTTAACAACTTTTTTCAGCGTCTTTCCTTTGTTTCCAGAGCTTATTTTTTTAACAAAGGCGATTCAAAAAAGATGTTGATTCTGTTCCTTCTTTCAGTCATTCGTTGGTCGTATTCCTTGTATATCACAGTTTTTTATGTTATACTATGAAATATATTATAGGATTTTCTCCAGGTGTAACCACAGTTGAAAGGAGGACCGCTGTGAAACAAGATCGTGATCTCCGAAGCATTATTAAGAGCCATCAAGAAGAAATGACGGAGCTAGAGTTAGACATTGCTCACTATTTTTTATCTCCTGAAGCACAGCAACACTCTCTTTCCTCGTCTAGAGTGACGGAACTGTTGCATGTATCAAAAGCTGCTTTGACCCGTTTTTCCCAAAAGTGTGGCTTCACAGGCTACCGTGAATTTATTTATCACTTTAACGAAGAAACCAAATCTCAAAAGCAACAATCCCCGCACGACGAACTAACCCAGGATGTCTTGCGTCGCTACCAGCAGGTCCTTCAGGCTACAGAAAATCTAGCCAAAGATGACCAAATCAAAGAAGTCGCCAACTTAATCACTCAAGCAGATCGGGTTTACTTCTTTGGAAAAGGAAGCTCAGGATTGGTCGCTTCTGAGATGAAACTTCGTTTTCTCCGACTGGGCGTTGTTTGTGAGGCCTTAACCGATCAAGACGGCTTTGCATGGACGACCAGTATCTTGGATAAGTCCTGTCTGGTCATTGCCTTCTCTCTGTCGGGAACTACACGCTCGATTATCCACAGCCTCCTGGATGCTCAAGAAATGGGAGCAAAAACCGTTCTTCTTACTGCTCAACCAGACGCTATCAAAGATGACTTTACGGAAATTTTACCAGTTGCTCCCCTACCTGGAAGCACCTATATCGACCGTATTACGGCAACCCTTCCCTTCTTAACCACGATTGATTTAATCTATGCTCACTTTCTCGAAATGGATCGGGAGCGCAAGGAGAAAATTTTCAATAGCTATTGGGAAAACAAAAAACTCAATGGCTACGATTCACGTAGACGCTAATCTTCCGATTTATCACCAGGAGCTGAGGATCCTTTCCTCTGCATTCTGGTTTTTCTTTTCCACAAAAAATGAGAGTGGGACAGAAATCGGTAATTCGTTAGAATTCGATTTCGTCGTCCCACCTCCG